>JABZGO010000085.1 GCA_015259305.1 Alloprevotella tannerae
GATTAGCATGACAAAAATACAAATAAAATCAGAGAAAATTGCCCCTTTTAAAAGAATATTTTTTAGTTGGTAGTATCTTAATTCTGGACATCTTCTTTCCATGACAAACTAATACTCAACGCCCGTTTAAGCCTTTTCAGTTACCGACTCAGTATGTCAATTTGTCTATTCATCCAATATACGGAGTAAACAACATCAAACACCGCCTTATCTTTCATCCTTACACAGGCGACAACCATCCACCCCCACCTTCGAAAATGACCACATAAAAAAAGAGGTTCTTCCGGAATTTGGAGTGATAGTGTTTAATATCTGATTATCAATAACTTTTATAATTTATATACTTTTATATCCCCTTTGTTTACTGATATTAAAGAATACAAAGTACTAATTTAAGGTTACGAAAGTTGTTGTTGTATCACATGGGTTATACACGCTACAAAATGCTTATAATTAACCGTTTACGAATTTTCTTTACTAACAAGTGGCATAAAGGAAATCATCGCATCACTCCAAATTCCGGAAGAGCCAAACAGTACTCTTTCACGCAGAAGATGTCAGAAGACTCCAATCGAATGATATCCTGCGCCCCAATAGACTTATTGCCTTCGCACTCTTTTATTATATATTTTATCACTGACTAAACCTGCACAAGTAATCAATGTTTTTCCTTCCTTTATATGTATTTCCTCGACAAAAAGAGTTCATTTCTTGCTTAAATGTTCCTATAAGCATTTATCTTAGCGTATAATCATATGTTGAAAATCAAAAACCAACTTGCCTTGCTTTTTTATGAGTTCTCCCATTGAAATTGTCCCTTTATAATAGACGGGAGATTGTGACGAAAAGTCGGCGGGTACAAAGTCTGTCTTGCTAAAAATAGTTTTCCCGATTGTAATCGGAGGGAGGGTGTAATCAAGAATACTATTCTTTCCACTCCGAACCAATCTGAAAGGTATATAATTAGCTTGATTCTCTACTTGGACACAGAGTTCATCATCAAATCGGAGAGAAGAAGCCTTGCCCTGGTTTGTCGTTTGGGAACTAAGGGTTACACCTTTACTTGAAAACTCGACCTCAGGAATTAGACGCAAAACATTGTAGCCGATAGTAGTCGGAACATTTTCCTTTGTAATGCGACACAGTGAGTTTTCAAAGATAAAGTCTCCTATTTTTAACTGCTTAATGATGCCGACAGCATAATTGGACTTGCTATAAATCAGCTGGATATCGAATTTATGCTGCACTTTTTCAGAAACAATCACATAAGCCTCAGTCGGATCTAGATAGCCCGAAGCAGACTTTCCATTAATGCGTATTTTTATAGACTCATCCTTGAGGTAGTCCAAAGTGGAATTATCCAATGTTGGCTTCAACAAAGGCTTTTCGTAAGACTGAAGCGCATCATATATCTGAACAAGTTCCATAAAAGCATTGAGCATGTTACCGCTAAAACGATCGCTATCGATCATTTTTTTGCAAATATCGGTAGCTGCCTTATATTCGCCTTTAAAGGCTAAAGCATTCGTGGCCTCCATTGCAACTAAATAGAGTTGACTTTCCGATAGGTCATTATTTGGTCCACTCAAAAGTGTGTCTGCAAAAGCGATGATTGGCTCCGGATCATTCTTTCCTCTTGCGGCCAGCAGTCGCAAAAATATCCGTGTTGTATTGCTTGGGGTAGAAAGTAAGCGCGAAGCCAGATTGCGTTCTAGCATGAAAGCATCAGTGTTGTCCGATATTTCCTCATCTGAATCGTTCGGATCCTCTTGTTGCGAAAGAGGAGAAAAATTCATGGTTTCAAAATCTATCTTTGCATAATTAAGGCTATGGATAAAAGGATAGCCTATTATTCCTGCCATTTCTTTGTTTCCGACAGGCGAGAGAGACAAGTTAGGAAGCTTAACTGAAACCACATTTTGTTTGTTCTCATCATTAACAAAGTTAATTTGCAGTTGAAAATCTGTTGTATCAGTAATTAATGGCGAAAAGTTGGCTGCAGAAAATGTATTTGAGGGAAAATCCATATCCAAGATAAAAGAATAATCTCTCTTTTTATGGGCGCCTTTTACAAGAAGTCTTCCATCTTGATCCCAATATATATTGTGCGACGTGCGATGTTCTAACCTGTCGCTCTGTGCTACTTGAGGTTTAACGAACCATTTCTCTTTATAGATCTCTATTCGTCCTAATCGCCTCAATTCGTTTGTACCTAAAATACTCGTTTGTATGCGAGAAAAACCATCTACAGGCAATACGGCGTAGCATAAAAGGTTACGAAAAACAATATCACCGCATGCCAACTCTGACACAAGCACCGGAGAGACAACAATAGGGCCCTCCCAGTCGTATACAACTATCGTATCGTTCAGCGGAATCAGCCCGCAGTTTCGGACATCTTGCGTAGACAACAAGGTATACTGCTGCGCAGTTGAGATGGTTAAAGATATTCTCTGCTGGTTATTGATTTGCGCGCTCGTCATAAGTGGCCAATAGCGAGAAACCTGCAAAGAAGCATCTGCACGAGTAAAAGTAAGGCTAGTCTTTCCTACATTTAAGTAGGCTTCACTTATAATTTGAGGCGATTTAATCAGATTGGGAAATTTACTTTGAAAAGGTTCTGATTGACAAAGTTGAGATAGCGCCTGCCAGTCTCCCTTACGCATCAACTCATTCGCACTAATATCAAAAATCGTTTTGAGATCATCCAACGAAAGTGAGTCTGCATGCTGCTTTAACAGTGTTTCAGCGTAACTCAATGCAGCTTTGTTGTTATTAAATGCGTCAGCCAACAGCATTTTGCCCAACAACTTTTGCATTTGAGGAAGCTTATCAAGCTCTTCTTCATAAATAGTAAGTTCAGCTATATTACGTTGTTGAATTAGCCCTTGAATACGGCCTGCAACGGTCCCGTCAGTATAGTTTAATGCTTGCTGTTTTAAAGTTTGTAGTAGTTTCATTGCCTGCTTTCGATAGCGATGGCGCTTCATATATTGCAATTGTAGATCAGCAAAGTCTATTAACTCGGTATACGCCCCCTCTTTTAATAGTGTTTCGCCCTTGAGATTGATAAGCGAAACCCTTGTGTTACTATTAAGCGAGGCCGGATATTGCGTCATCAAGCTGTCAATACAGGCAACCATTCGCTCAATGTCGCCTTCAGCATGCGAAAGCACCAAATCACAATAAAGACGAGACGGAGCAGAGAGTTGATTTTTTGCTTTGTCATAAAGAGGACGCAGTAAGCGTACATCACCTTTTGACGCATACAGCAAAACTTGCTGTGTGATAGTATCTTTCGATATTTGCGCGAAACAATATTGCACACAACATATTACGACAATCAGAAATAAAATCCGTCTCATAAGTCGAGTATCTTTAAGTGATAGATAATGCTAATCCTCTTTTTGAAGAAAAGATAGTAAGTCTGCGATAACAAAGTTGCTCCCACCGACAAAGATCGTGTCTTCCGGACTTGCAGCCTTCAATGCCGCTTGGTATGCATCTGAAACGTGATGAAACACCTGACCAGTTCTATCGTGGCTGCGCGCAAAGTCTGAATCTCATCTTCAGAAAAAGAACGAGCCGTATTGGCACGGGTCCAATAAAAACAGGCATTTTCGGGCAATTCTGCAATGACGGCATCAGCAGCTTTATCGTTGGCCATACCAAAAATGATGTGCAGTCGACCGGAGACGCCGCGCAACTGATGATTTAAATACTTCCACCCGCCTGCATTGTGTCCCGTATCGCAAACAACTTTCGGCTGTTCGCGCAACACTTGCCATCGTCCCATCAAACCGGTAAGTTTGCAAACGTTTCTAAAGCCGTTTGTAATGGCACGCTCAGTAAGCCACTGCCCTACCTCAGTTTGCTTTAAGATATTCAAAGCCTTCAGAATCGTGTTGGCATTTTTTACCTGACATTCTCCTGCAAGCTCGCCTTTTAGTTCTGCATAATTTCGCGTTTGATACACTCTTAGTCCATCAGAAGAAAGAAAAGAGGAAAGCACTTCAGGTTGCTCATCGGCAAAAGTAATCGGAGCATCCATCTCTGCGGCCTTTTCTGCAAACACCTTATAAGTTTCAGGTTGCGTCTCTCCTATTACAACAGGTATGTGTGACTTAATAATACCTGCCTTCTCGCCTGCAATAGCCGACAAAGTATCTCCCAAAAACTCTGTATGATCTTTGCTGATATTTGTAATGATCGAAAGCAACGGAGTAATAACATTGGTACAATCTAATCTTCCTCCCAAGCCCACCTCTACGACAGCTATATCTACCTGTTCTACGGCAAAATAGTGAAGTGCAAGTGCTGTAGTGATTTCAAAAAAAGACGGATGAAGAGGCTCAAAGAATGGGCGCTCTTTTTCCACAAAATCAACGACAAACTGCTCGGAAATCATTTCTCCATTTATTCTTATGCGCTCACGAAAGTCTAATAGGTGCGGAGAAGTATAGAGTCCCACTTTCAGGCCGGCTGATTGCAAAATCGCAGCTAAAGTATGACAGCAAGAGCCTTTGCCATTTGTCCCCGCAACGTGAATCGTTTTATACTTTTTGTGCGGAAATCCAAAATGAGCATCTAAAGCATAAGTCGTTTGAAGGCCGGGCTTGTAAGCCGAAGCACCCAAATGCTGAAAGAGGGGCGTACTATTAAAGAGGTAGTCAATCGTTGCTTGATAATCCATGTTGATTGTTGCTTCAAGATAACCAATTAATAGAGGCGGATGTTGCTTACTTTTGTTCTGAAGCCTTCGCTTCATCCCAGAACTGGTCCATTTCTTGGAGAGTCATGTCTTTCAAGTTACGCCCCTGTTCTTTTACACGTTGTTCAAGATAATTAAAGCGGCGTATAAACTTCCGATTCGTCTGCTCCAGCGCATTATCCGGATTGATATGGTAAAGGCGGGCTGCATTGATCAAGCTAAACATCACGTCGCCAAACTCAGCCGTGGCTTTTTCTTTCGAAAGTTTTTCGGCTTTCATTTCAGCCTCAAACTCTTGAATCTCTTCCTTCACCTTAGTCCAAACCTGTTCTTTTTCATCCCAATCAAAACCTACGCCGCGCGCCTTATCTTGAATGCGATAAGCTTTGATGAGCGCCGGCAGCGACTCGGGAACGCCGCCCAGAACAGTCTTATTTCCTTCTTTCTCCTGCGTCTTTAGTTGCTCCCATTGCGCTTTTACCTGCTCCGAAGATGTGACTTGTGTAAGCACACCATCTTTTGGCGGATAAACATGGGGGTGACGATAAATCAGTTTGTCGCATACTGTATTACACACATCAGCAATATCAAACTGCTTCGATTCCTCTCCGATTTTAGAATAGAAGACTATGTGCATAATAATATCCCCCAACTCTTCACGAATATCAGCCATATTACCACCCAATATCGCTTCTGAAAGCTCATAGGTTTCTTCGATCGTATTAGGACGCAAACTTTGAATCGTCTGCTTATGATCCCAAGGGCATTTCTCGCGCAACGTATCCATTACGTCCAATAGTCGCTCAAAAGCCCTCAATTTTTCTATAGTTGTATGCATAACTAAAATTTATTACTGTATGCGTTTGACTAACTTTTACGCCATTTTTATATCTAATGAGAGATAAAAAGCAATACACATCTCGGTTAATCAGCATTCTAATATGAGTTTCATGGGCAAAGGTAGCAATAAATCTTCACCTATTTATTGTATGATTTCTTTTATTTAAATAAAATCGAATGCGTTCGACACATAAAAAAGCATACAAACGCCCTATTTTTAAGCGAAAAACGCGATCAAGCCTTGTACTATCGTGAGTGTAAACTTGTACCCTCACGATAGTACAAGTTTACGCTCGTGAAAGAACAATCGTACGCTCACGAGCGTACAACACAAAAATCAGCTTAAAGCACAACAGGCTCCATACTTTCGATATTTTACTTTAAGCTTTCAGATATACGACTCAACAAGCCATATACTTAGTAATAGACTTTAAAAGTAATCACTCATCAGCCAGAAAGATAATTCCGACTTTTAGCGTCTTATTTATACGCTACACAACTTCATATTGGCCGCCTTGCGTATCATATTTCGAGCTGTTCTTTCCTAAAAACAGCGATATAAATCGCTCTGTCCTAAAAAGAAACGCAAAAAAACTTTGTAGGTTAGTCCAAAATGCCTACTTTTGCAGGCCGATTATTATCTGCGGCGTAAAAAACGCTGCAAAACTGTTAGTTAAGAAAGGGCTACCTTTGGCCAGGTAATGGATCTTTCGAGACAAACAGCCGAAAATTTAGTAGTAATACAATTAAAACAAACGAAGAGTGGACACTTTAAGTTACAAGACCATTTCTGCAAACAAAGAGACTGCGAATAAGGAATGGGTCGTAGTAGATGCTACAGACCAGATTCTTGGCCGTCTCAGCTCAAAGGTTGCCAAACTGCTTCGCGGCAAGTACAAACCAAACTTTACTCCGCACGTAGATTGTGGTGACAACGTGATCATCATTAATGCCGACAAGGTTAAATTGACCGGCAATAAGATGACAGATCGTATTTATTATTCTTATACGGGTTATCCCGGCGGCCAACGCGAACAAACGCCGGCTTCAATCATGGCTAAACCCAATGGTGCTGAAAGACTTTTGCTGCGTACGGTAAAAGGTATGCTCCCTAAGAATCGCCTTGGTGCACAATTGCTTAAAAATCTCCACGTCTATGAAGGCGCAGAACATAAGCACGAAGCACAATCTCCGAAGGTGATTGATATTAACCAGTATAAATAAGAAAGAATATGGATATGATTAATGCAACAGGCCGCCGCAAAAGCGCCGTAGCACGTGTATTCTTGACCGAAGGTACGGGTAAGATTACAATTAATAAAAGAGACCTGACGGAATACTTCCCCTCGCCTATTCTTCAGTACGTGGTAAAACAACCACTTCAGCTGCTTGACGCAACAGAGAAGTATGACATCAAAGTAAATATTGACGGCGGTGGTTTCACGGGCCAAAGTCAAGCGTTGCGCTTAGCGATTGCTCGTGCATTGGTGAAGATCAATGCTGAGGATAAGAAAGCCCTCCGCACAGAAGGCTTCATCACTCGCGACTCTCGCGTTGTTGAACGTAAAAAACCGGGACGCCCCAAAGCACGTCGTCGCTTCCAATTCAGCAAACGTTAATATACGCTTTGCTCTGCCGAACATTCTTCTTAAGAGTAGCTTCGCAAAGCAAAATATATGGTTAGCTATTGGTGCACGTTTAGCATCTAAACTCTTGGGATGCGTATCGCCTACTCAGGAGCTGGTTGCTTAAAGCAATTACAAACAGAAAGTAAACGAACAAAACAAAATTATGTCAAGAACAACTTTTGACCAACTTTTAGAGGCTGGCTGTCATTTTGGCCACCTCAAGCGCAAATGGAAT
>JABZGO010000086.1 GCA_015259305.1 Alloprevotella tannerae
GATATTGCGGAAGTCGACAACTAGATTATTGTAGCCAAACATACTGCCTCGCTCTGTTAGCCACACTTCTTTCGCACCCGCTTCGCGACATTTCTCGACGGGATACTGCATATCTTCGCCGGAAAGGAACTGAGCCTTTTTGATGTTGACAATACAAGAGGTCTTGGCGGCTGCAACCAAGAGATCGGTCTGCCGACAAAGAAAAGCAGGGATTTGCAGAACGTCCACGACTTCACCCACTTGCTCAACTTGACAGCTTTCGTGAACATCAGTAGTCAGCATGAGGCCATACTTCTCTTTTATATCAGCCAACATCTGCAAGCCGCGCGTCAAGCCCGGCCCACGGAAAGAATGGAGCGACGTACGATTAGCTTTATCAAAAGAGGCTTTAAATATGATTTGTCTATTAAGCGCCAAGTTGATGCGCACAAGTTCTTGAGCAATAACGTCAAGCAATTCGGCAGATTCTATTACGCACGGTCCGGCAATCAAAATGGGATTCTTCATAAGCGTCCATTAATATTGCAAAAGTAGTAAAAAGTTGTGTCTTTTCTATGATTGTATCCCGTAGAATCATAGATCACTCGCTCGGAAATGCACAAAAGGCAGGCGGAGTGCATTACAAGCACAAGATAGCCCCATAAAAAATAATGATGCCCGAACCGAAAACGGCGAGCATCACTATATATAATGTGTAGACTGTTCTTTATTTGCGATAAAGCAGCCACGCGCCAGCATACTTGTTGCGCAGTTCGTTGCGACTTTGTACGGCACTAGCTTTATCATCAAAAGAAGAGGCAATGACGCGGAACCAGCCTGTCTGACCGTTGATGGTCTCATTTGTTTTCAAAACGCGTGATTCGTAACCCGAACGAACAAGCATTTCGCGTAAGCCTTCTGCATTCGTTTGATTGATGAAGCTACCTACCACAACGCTATACGTGCGCAGAGCACCTCCGCTTACGACCGTAACTTCACCGGGAATGGTTCTGACATCGCTGTTATCATCAGCAACAGCCGGGGGATTTGTTTGCGTTACCGGTGTCACGGGCGTAACAGTCACTCCATTGTCCTGCTGACCTACTGCAACCGTCGCACGACCATTGTCAGTTTGCGACGCGTCTTGCTCTCTCGCTTTATTATATGCTTGGCGATAGGCACTTTCCTGAGATTTACAAGAACTCAAGGCAAACACTGCCGATAGGGCAAAGGAAAATAACAGAGTCTTCTTCATTGTCTTATTGATTTTGTATATATTTCAACGTTTTCTTTCCGCAAAGATAGGACGGAAAAGCCGTAGATAAAAGAAAATTCGCCGTTAAACTACATTAAATGGCTTTTTTTTTGAAACTTTTGATGGAAAACCGAGTTTTTTCGGAAGAATTACCCTATATTTGCTCCTACAGTTTATACACTTAACAATACGCAATTATGAAAGCTATCAGTATTTTTGCAGCACTCCTCAGCGGAGCAGCTATCGGCGCAGCAGCAGGTTTGTTAATGGCGCCCGAAGAAGGAAAAGAAACACGTCGTCGCTTGAAAGCTAAAGGCGCACGTATCGCCGACAAGGTCAATGAAACGCTTCGCAACAAAGGCATCAAACTGAGCCGCGAAGACATGGAAGACATGGTAGACGATATTGCCGACGAACTCAAACCTATTGACGACTAAGCAAAACAAAAGCAGTGCTATCTGACGACAAAAACATTCGAACGCTTCAGCAGCTT
The DNA here is from genome assembly GCA_015259305.1 of Alloprevotella tannerae. GTDB lineage: Bacteria > Bacteroidota > Bacteroidia > Bacteroidales > Bacteroidaceae > Alloprevotella > Alloprevotella tannerae_B. Next base: position 1,728 of record JABZGO010000086.1, read on the forward strand.
TTTGCCGACATAAAAGATTATATCGAGCTGAAGCTTAAAGTAGCGCGTCTGGACCTCGTGAGCAAAGTCGGCGTCTTGCTGTCTCTGCTTGTACTCGGTTTGGTTTTATCCGTACTATTAGCTATCATCGTACTCTTTTTATCGGCAACTGCAGCGATGGCCTTAGCGCCTCACGTCGGCGGAATGGCTTGGGCCTGTGCGCTCATCGCATTGGCCTATTTCCTCATCGGAATTTTGCTCATCACAAAGCGCAAAGCGTGGATACTAAAACCGCTTTTGCATCTGCTGACCGCTTTGATTCTAAATGATACACAGCAAGAGAAAGGAGGAACGCAATGACTAAGCAGCCTTTTCATCCGGATATGATTGCTGAACAACGCCGTTTGTTGCAATAAGAGATTAAGAAAAAGGAGGAGGATATCTTGGGCGATTTGGAAGAACTCTTTGCACCTCCCCCGCCCGGACGCAATTTCTTTGAGCGTGCAGTGCAACACGCAGAGACGATCTACAATTTTGTTGATGGAGCCATGGTTGGCTACAAACTCATCCGCAGCTTTAATTTCGTCTTCAAGCGCAGCAAGCAAAAGAAGACAAAGCGTTAATTGACAGCGATCAAACGCGATTAGAATAGCACTGAAACAATTAAATCCCTCAAAAGTGGAAATCCTACTTTTGAGGGATTAATCTATACCATTAGCCTCGCAGCAGAAAACGCGCTCCTTCACAGTGCTCAAAATCTCCCATCAAAGCGCCGACTTTGAGCGGTCGAGCCGCAAATGGACATTGTTCGATTTAGGAGCCTTAATAAGAAGTAGCCGCCCTCGCCAGAGCAGATCATACAAGATGCTCGATCGTAACTTTATCAAACTGAGAAAGATAATCAAAGACATCAACAGCCTTCTTTCCATGTTTAATCTTGATCTCCAACGTTGCTGCGCAAGCAAGGTGCTGCGCACCGGTCCGCGTTTGATATTCGAAAGAGTCGACCTGCATCCCGGCTACCTTAATCTGCTCAACTATGCGCTGAATCTCTTCATGCGTTGAGGCACTCAATGTAATATTAATATTGCGTCTACTAAACCGATTCAATATGAGGTGAAATGTCTCCATACAGATTAAGACCATCACCGTGACAGAGATGGAGACGAGAAACAGACCGGCGCCACAGGCCATTCCGATGGCAGATGTAACCCAAAGGCCGGCCGCTGTAGTCAGGCCATGAACGACATTCTTCTGAAAGATGATGATGCCGCCGCCGATAAAGCCAATACCCGTCACTACTTGCGACGCAATACGCGAAGGATCAAGCGAGACGTTGGACACTTGCTCCAACACAAAGTCGAAGCCGCCGTAGGAAAGTACCATAAACAAGGCACTACCCAGAGAAACGAGTGAATGGGTACGTGCGCCGGCTTCTTTAGCGCGATATTCGCGTTCTAATCCGATAATGCTGCCTAGGCAGACGGAGAGCAATAGACGGAGAAGATAAGATTCTGTCATCTGTAATGTGTTTTATGTTATTTGAAATAACCTGCAAAAGACTATAACACCAGCAACAAGTTATTGCTCAACCACACAAATATATAATGTGCTTGATCTTATCGCTGAAAATGCGGCCGGTCCTTGCGAGCATCTATTATACCTAAAAAAGAAACGACACCTTCAGCCTTGCATGGTGAAGATGTCGAGTAATCATTTACAGCCATAAAGCGGCTTTAATAAGGCGTCTGTCTACTATCCTAAGTACTTAGTCAGAATGTGGATGTTATCGGCTTCACGCAAACGGCGCAGTGCTCGCTCTTTAATTTGACGAACGCGCTCACGCGTCAGACTTAGCGAGTTGGCCACTTCTTCTGCCGTCATTTCATTGCGGCCGATACCAAACAACATTTTGAGAACCAAGCGCTCACGTTCAGTCAGCGTGCCGAGTGCAGCATCCAAGTCTGAAGAGAGCGATTCTTTTTCCATCTGATCATCCGTGCCCGGCGCATTCTCGTCGGTCATAATGTCAATCAAACTGTTAGAATCGTCGTCCTGAAAGGGAGCATCTACGGATACTTTCTTGCCGTTCGTGCCCATAGCCTCTTGCACCTTAGCGACATCTGTGTCCAATATATCTGCAAGCTCTTGCACGGAAGGTCTACGCTCAAATTCCTGCTCGAAGTTTACGATGGCCTTCGTCAATTTACTTTGGAAGCCAACTTGATTCAAGGGCATACGAACGATACGGCTCTGCTCGGAAATAGCCTGCAAGATGCTCTGGCGTATCCACCATACGGCGTAACTGATAAACTTGAAACCGCGCGTCTCATCAAACTTCTGCGCAGCGCGAATCAAGCCCAAGTTGCCCTCGTCAATGAGGTCATTGAGCGCTAGCCCTTGATTTTGGTATTGCTTTGCCACACTGACAACAAATCGTAAGTTGGCCTTTGTCAACTTTTCCAACGCTTCTGCATCTCCTTTGTGTATACGTTGCGCGAGCTCTACTTCTTCGTCTGTAGATATAAGTCCCTCGCGACCGATTTCAACTAAATACTTGTCTAAAGCCGCACTCGAGCGGTTGGTAATACTTTTGTTTATTTTTAATTGGCGCATAGTCAAGAATAAAAACGCTGCAAAGTTACGCACTTCTGCCCTACTCTGCCATCATTTTTCTGTATTTTTATGAATTATTCCACCTCTCTATGGCGGCTTGCTGCATCTGCCGACTATTTTGTGTGGTCGCCGACCTCTTTTTCTCCTTATTTTTCTGCAAAGATCAGTGGCAATCGTTCTAATTATCAAATGGCCTGATAACGATATTAGCGAACATTCGGTACGGAACATATCTTGCAGCCGTCTAACCAAGAAGCGCGCCCTTGCTCTAAAGCCAGAAGAGCTTCTTTTCTTTGCAATCCGCCGCCGTAGCCTACGAGCTTCCCGCCGCTCCCAATAATGCGATGGCAAGGCACAATAAGTGAAATCGGATTCTTATGTAGGGCGTTGCCTACGGCTTGGGCAGACATCTTGGCTTTACCGCGCCGCCTTGCAACGATCTTAGCCAATTGGCCGTAAGTAGCCGTTTCTCCGTAGGCGATCTTTTGCAGTTCTTCCCAAACAATCAATTGGAAGGGCGTTCCTGATAGGCGAAACTGTGGAGTATGTCGTGGCTGACAGCCACTAAAATATGCATCGAGCCACGTTTTCACCTCGTTGAAAATATGAAGTCCGGCCTTGTCTCCGCTTGAAAGCGATTTGTCATCGCGCAAAAGCAACGTTTCGCTGTCTGAATGCGACTTGTCTGCCGCATCTCCCCTACTCTCTTTGAAATCCAAAGCCGTGAGAACTACGCCGTCACTCTCTATCTGAATTTCACCAAGCGGAGATGTATATGTTGCATAAAAGCGTGACGTCATTTTTGTAAAACAGACAAGAAAGGCTTGGGATAGGGCGTCTCAAAATGTAAAAGTTCGCCCGTAATCGGATGATAAAAGTCTAAGCGATAGGCGTGCAGACACAAGCGCCCGATAGGGTTGTCGCCGTTGCCGTATTTGGTATCGCCGCAAACGGGATGCCCCAGGTCTTGCGCGTGGACGCGAATCTGATTTTTACGACCGGTTTCAAGTTTAAATTCGGTCAAAGTGTGCGTTTCGCTATGTTTAAGCGTGCGAAAATGCGTCACGGCAAATTTCCCGCCATTATCTGTCGGCGAAGAATAGGTGACGTAGGCTTTATTGTCTTTGAGCCAGTTGCGCACCGTTCCGCCCGGCGTCTCTAAGACGCCCGACAAGACAGCTACATATCTGCGATCTCTCACAATGCGTTGCCAATTGTGCTCTAATATCTGCTCGGCCTCAATAGTTTTGGCATAAACAAGCAGACCTGAAGTTTCTCTATCCAAGCGATGCACCACGTGAGCGCGGCAGCGTTTATGGGTCTTTGCGAAATAGTCGTCCAAGATGGTCTTCACGGAGAAGATATGCGGCGAACCGGCCATAGAGAGAATGCCCGCCGACTTATCGATAACGACAATGAATTCGTCTTCGTAAACCAGTCGCAGGTGCGAACTTTTCAGTTCGCTCTTCGGTTTACTCTGACTGATTTCTACTTGCATACCGGGCCGCAGCGGATGGTCAAATTGCTTGACGATGGCGCGGTCTACTTTGATGCCACCTCCGCCTAAAATTGCTTTTATGCGGTTTCTACTCGTGCCGCCCAAAACTTCGAGCAAGAAGGGCAGCAAGGTGGTCTCGGTCTTTACGGTGAACGTCTTTGAAGGCTTATTGGGTCGTCTCATAACTATTGGAGGCAAAAGTAAATACTTTTTTCCGCTTCTCCTTTACTGAGCAGCAGCTTTTTCAAGCTAACGGTTGGTTTCTTAACTATACTTTTATGCAAGGATATGCTGCGAAGCGAGATCCGGTTATCGGCTATTCGTAATAGGCATAAAGTAAAAGTGGCTTGTCGCACTTCGCATGAATCTCAGCAATCTTTTTCAACATCGCCTCACTCGTGGTAAAGCAACCTTGCGAAGCATCGGTGAGCGGCAGATAAGAGGTGACCGTTGCGGCTATGCCAACATATTTTGAAGCGTGAATGTATATGTGACGCTGTCGGGCATTGCTATTACCGGCATCCAAGCCATCAAGTTTGAAATGCCAGCCTACTGCGCGCGAATAGCCCTTGCAACCCACCTTAAAATGTCCTGTAACGGAGCAGTGGCTACCTTCTTCATTTGAAAATTTTGGGCGCCAAGCCGTGTTGCCTTTTCCATTGCCGTGGGCGCAGGGAGCAGCATAAACCATCGACAGCGTCTTAAAGTCGTAGAGGGCCATGCGATCTTCGCCCGAGGGGCGCGAGAAGTCGACGAAGAGGCAATAGTCTTCGTTCAAGCCCTTTTCGTGACAATACTCCCACGCATCCTTCAAGTAAGAGCTGTATGAATATGACTTCAATTTCCAATAGGCCTTTACGCCGAAGTTGATGAGCAATAGGACGACAAAGGCATAAATGATATTTTTAACAACGCGTTTCATTTGGTGTTGGTGGCGTATTAGGGCATTTCGTTCGCTCTATGCGTATCTTTCGCCCTACTTCTTCATTTCTATTACTATGGTTGGCCTTGCCTCCGGCCTGATGGTGTAAGCCTTAGGTATCAACACTTGTACGGAAACTATCTTCTTCGGCTTTACCCCTCTTGGCAGAGCTGCTTCTAAGCACGTGGGCGACAGTTTGTAGTCGATGATCGTCAGCCGCTTCTTGGGGTTCTTGAGCTTCCCGTTTACGACCCATTGTAGTTGAGCCAAGGTGTTGGTTTGTATCAAAATTATATCAGCAGGTTCCCGGCAAAAGGTCTGCATCTTACCTTTAGGAAATATTCGTATGGTATCAATGGCAAAGGGAGAAAGGAAACCTAAGCGCTTGGCTACAATCAGCTTGGCCGAATCGGAGCGCATCTCGTCAACGCTTACGCGCAATAGGGAATCGGGTATGAGGACCCCATCTATGACACACAACTGAGCATAAGCTCTAAAAGAGCCCAGCACAAGAAAGCA
>JABZGO010000087.1 GCA_015259305.1 Alloprevotella tannerae
CAAGACGGGTTTCTCCCTCCGTCTCTCACTTACCCCGAAGCTTCATTGTGAAGCTTCGGGGCTTTTTTGTAAAAGAGAAGCCACTGCGCTGAATAAATAAGAAAAACCTTTTGCATTTCCTGCGATTTGGCGTAACTTCGCAGGCACATAGCGGATCAAATGATGGAACCCCTAAAACATGAATGTGGCGTCGCAATGATTAGATTGCGCAAACCCCTCTCTTATTTTCAGCAGAAGTATGGTTCATGGACGTATGGACTGAACAAACTCTATCTTATGATGGAGAAGCAGCATAATCGCGGACAAGAAGGCGCCGGCCTTGCTTGCTTAAAGATGCACGCCGTGCCCGGCGAGGAATTTATCTTCCGCGAAAGAGCCCTAGGTGCCGGTGGTATCGAAGCTATCTTTGGAAATGTCAAAGAAAAGCTGCAAAAGTATACGCCGGAGCAAACACAAGATATTGACTACATTACGCACCATCTGCCCTACGCCGGCGAAATATATATGGGGCATTTGCGCTACTCAACAACCGGAAAGAGTGGCTTGTCATATGTGCATCCGTTTTTGCGGCGTTCTAACTGGCGTGCGAAGAATCTTTGCATCTGTGCAAACTTTAATATGACTAACGTGCCGGAGATTTTCGGCTCGATTGCTACCAAGGGGCAACATCCGCGTATGATGTCAGATACGTATATTCTTTTGGAGCAGCTGGGCCATCGGTTGGACCGCGAAAGTGAGCGTTGCTATGTTGAGGCAAAGAGTAAAGGGCTTAAAAATACGGATATTACGCGCTATATTGAAGAGAATATAGACGTAGCCAACATTTTGAAGTCAGCTGCTCCTGTATGGGACGGCGGTTATGCGATTATGGGCGTTACGGGGTCGGGAGAGTGCTTTACAATGCGCGATCCTTGGGGCATTCGCCCTTGCTTCTGGTATATGAATGATGAATTCTTGGCCGTAGCCTCGGAGCGCCCCGTGCTCCAGACAACATTCGACTTGGAGGTGGATGATATCCACGAACTAAGGCCCGGTCAGGCAATCTTGATGCGTGAGAATGGCGAAATGCGCCTTGAACAAATTTTGCCGCAACGTGGATATCACGCTTGCTCTTTCGAACACGTGTACTTTAGTCGTGGCTCTGACTGCGATATTTATCGTGAACGCAAGGAGATGGGGCGCAGATTAGTTACCCCCGTTTTGAAAGCCATCAATGGAGAATTGGACAATACGGTCTTTTCGTATATTCCCAATACGGCAGAAGCCTCTTTCTACGGCCTAGTGCAAGGCTTCAATGAGTATCTGAATGAACAAAAAATAAAGGATATTGAATTACTTGGCGGCCATCCGCAACCCGAAGAGTTGAGGCGTATTCTCTCACGCCGCGTACGTTCAGAAAAGGTGGCGTGGAAAGATATTAAGCTCCGCACGTTTATAGCCGAGGGCAATAGCAGAAAGGACTTGGCCGCACACGTTTATGACATTACGTATGAGAGTCTTGTTGCCTATAAAGATAACTTGGTTATTATAGATGATAGCATTGTGCGCGGAACGACATTGCGAGAAAGCGTTATTCGCATTCTTGATCGTCTACATCCCAAACGGATCGTGATTGTTAGCGCTTCGCCCCAAGTGCGTTATCCTGACTTCTATGGTATTGATATGCCGGACTTAGGCGAGTTTATTTCGTTTCGCGCCATTATTGCCTTACTCAAACAGCACGGAAAGGAAGAGATCATCCATGCCGTTTACAAACGCTGCAAAGAACAAGAGGGCTACCCGAAAGAGGAAATACAAGAGTATGTGCGTGACCTCTATGCGGAATGCTCTGCCGATGAAATTAGCAAGAAAACAGCTGAACTGCTACGTCCTGAAGGCGTACAGACAGAAATACACATCGTATACCAGACACTCGAGGGCCTACATAAGGCTTGCCCATTAGCGCCCGGCGACTGGTATTTCTCCGGGCATTATCCGACACCCGGTGGTCGAATGCGCGTTAATCAGGCTTTCATTAACTTCTATGAACGCAATGAAGCCCAACTCAACCAAAAGCATTTTAACCTGTAAAGATAGACAACTAATAATTCCAACGCTCAAAGCAATGGCACACATAATTAATAATAGAAGACGTGCAACGCTAACATTAAGTGATGGCACAACCTTTTGCGGACAATCCTTCGGCTATGAGGCACCTATCGCCGGAGAAGTTGTCTTCAATACGGCAATGACCGGCTATCCTGAAAGTTTAACTGACCCATCTTATGCAGGGCAGATATTGGTGTTGACTTTCCCGCTTGTCGGCAATTATGGCGTACCTCCTTTCACGATGAGGCCGGACGGCATAGCCACCTTTATGGAAAGTGAACACATTCATATCTCAGGGCTTGTCGTATGCGATTATAGTGAAGATTTTTCGCACTGGAATGCTGTAGAAAGTCTGTCGGACTGGTTACAGCGTGAAAAGATTCCGGCCATTACGGGAATTGATACGCGTGAACTTACTAAAATCTTACGTGAGCATGGTGTAATGCTTGGAAAGATTGAACCGGAAGGCACTATTAGTGATGTTGCTTCTGCGCAATATGAGGGTGTAAATTATGTGGAAAAAGTATCTTGCTCCGAAGTCATTAAATATAATGAAGGGGCAGGGAAGCGCGCTGTGCTTGTCGATTGTGGTGTGAAGCACAATATTATCCGTTGTTTACTCCAACGAAACATAGAAGTTATCAGAGTGCCTTGGGATTACGACTTCAATACATTAGAGTTTGACGGCTTATTTTTAGCCAATGGGCCTGGCGATCCGGATACTTGCGAACGAACGGTAGAAAACATTCGGAAGTTTTTGGGCAAAACTGTTGTGAAGCCTTGTATGGGTATCTGTATGGGTAACCAATTGCTCTCTAAAGCTGCCGGCGCAAGTATATACAAGTTAAAGTATGGCCACAGAGGACACAATCAGCCCGTTCGAAGAGTAGGCACAACGCAGTGTTTTATTACAACCCAGAACCATGGATACGCAGTAGATACAAAGACTTTACCACAAGATTGGGAAGTTCTCTTTATTAATATGAATGATGATTCTAATGAAGGCGTGCGCCACAAACATAATCCTTGGTTTAGTGCGCAATTTCACCCGGAGGCCTGCAGTGGTCCTCTCGATACTGGGTTCCTTTTCGACGAATTCGTCCAACTATTATAAATGATCCGACTATGAATGATGCAATTCACAAAGTACTATTGTTAGGTTCCGGCGCTCTGAAGATCGGAGAAGCGGGCGAATTTGATTATTCCGGCTCACAAGCCCTCAAAGCGCTTAAAGAAGAGGGTATTGAAACGATTCTTATTAACCCTAATATTGCCACAGTACAGACAAGTGAGGGCGTAGCGGATAGAATTTATTTCCTTCCGGTCACTCCATATTTTGTGGAAAAGGTGATACAAAAGGAGCGACCGCAGGGCATTATGTTAGCTTTTGGTGGACAAACAGCCCTTAATTGTGGCGTGGAATTGTTTCGTGCGGGGATTTTAGACAAATACAACCTCAAGGTTCTTGGTACTCCTGTTCAAGCCATTATGGACACGGAAGACAGAGAACTATTTGTAGATAAACTAAATGAGATCGACATCAAAACGATCAAGAGTGAAGCTTGCGAAACCATAGAGGATGCGCGTAAAGCAGCGCAAGACCTAGGCTATCCGGTCATTATTCGAGCTGCTTATGCATTAGGCGGATTGGGTTCAGGTTTTTGCGACAATGAGGATGAGCTGAATAAGATTGCTGAAAAGGCCTTCTCTTTTTCGCCGCAAGTATTAGTAGAAAAAAGTTTAAAGGGTTGGAAGGAGATCGAATACGAAGTTGTACGCGATAAATTCGACAATTGTATTACGGTCTGCAATATGGAAAATTTCGACCCGCTTGGAATCCATACGGGAGAAAGCATTGTGATTGCTCCATCACAGACCCTGTCAAATGCCGAATATCATAAATTACGCGCACTGAGTATCAAGATTGTCCGACACATTGGTATTGTTGGTGAGTGTAATGTGCAATATGCTTTTGATCCTTATTCAGAAGATTATAGAGTCATTGAGGTGAATGCTCGCCTGAGTCGCTCTTCTGCATTAGCGTCAAAAGCGACCGGCTATCCTTTGGCTTTTGTCGCAGCTAAATTGGGCTTAGGCTATGGCTTGTTTGAACTGAAAAATTCGGTAACGAAGACGACAAGTGCATTCTTTGAGCCAGCCCTCGACTACGTGGTCTGCAAAATTCCTCGTTGGGACTTGGGTAAATTCCATGGCGTCACTCGCGAATTAGGCTCCAGTATGAAGTCTGTTGGCGAAGTTATGGCCATAGGCAGAACATTTGAAGAAGCCATTCAGAAAGGAATCAGAATGATCGGGCAAGGCCTTCACGGCTTTGTGGGCAATAAAGAGATCACGATTGATGATATCCGACAAAGCCTCTCTGCACCTACCGACAAGCGCATCTTAGTTATTGAAAAGGCCTTCTTTGATGGGATGAGCGTAGAGGAAATCCACGAATTGACCAAAATTGATAGATGGTTCCTCCACAAACTTGAGCGAATTTTCCATACAAACCGAGCTATAAAAGCCTGTGGTAGCATCAACAACCTCTCAAATGAGTTGTTATACAAAGCAAAGTGCGAAGGCTTCACAGATTTCCAAATTGCCAGAGCCGTTGGCTTAGAGAAAGAATATGACGATATGGACAAAGCGATGCTTGTCGTGCGCGGTAGGCGCAAAGCAGCAGGCATTGTACCATATATCAAACAAATAGATACACTGGCAGCAGAGTATCCTGCGCAGACGAATTATTTATATCTGACTTACAGCGGTGTAGCGCACGACATCGCCTTAGAATATGATCGACGCTCAGTTGTTGTTCTAGGCTCCGGAGCTTATCGTATCGGTAGCTCTGTTGAGTTTGACTGGTGCGGTGTGCAAGCGCTCAACACGATTCGCAAGAATGGTTTCAAGAGCATTATGATCAACTATAATCCAGAGACTGTTTCTACGGATTACGATATGTGCGATCGTTTGTATTTTGATGAACTGACTTTCGAGCGTGTGATGGACATTCTCGAACTCGAATCTCCTTACGGCGTTATTGTTTCTACAGGCGGTCAGATTCCTAACAACTTAGCCATGCGGCTTGATGCGCAAAACGTTCCTATTTTAGGTACGCCGGCTAAGTATATCGACAATGCAGAAGATCGTGAGAAATTCTCCGCCATGTTAGGACGCATCGGCGTCGACCAGCCGGAGTGGAGCGCACTAACGACAATGGACGATATCAACGCCTTTATTCAGAAGGTCGGCTTCCCGGTTTTAGTAAGGCCATCTTATGTCCTTTCCGGTGCGGCTATGAATGTTTGCTCAAACTACGAGGAATTAGAGCATTTCTTGCAGTTGGCAGCCAATGTATCCCAGAAACATCCGGTCGTAGTTTCGCGTTTCTTGCTTCACGCCAAAGAAATAGAAATGGATGCTGTGGCCAAAGATGGCGAAATTTTGGCTTATGCTATCAGCGAACACGTAGAGTTTGCCGGTGTCCATTCTGGAGACGCAACCATCCAATTTCCGCCACAGAAACTCTATGTTGAGACAGTAAGACGTGTTAAACGAATCTCGCGTGAGATAGCTAAAGAATTGCACATCAGTGGGCCGTTTAATATTCAATTCCTTGCTAGAGAGAACGACATCAAAGTAATTGAGTGTAATCTTAGAGCTTCTCGCAGCTTCCCCTTCGTAAGCAAAGTGTTGAAGATTAACCTCATTGAGCTGGCTACAAGAGTAATGCTTGGATTGCCCGTAGAAAAGCCCGCTAAAAACCTTTTCGACCTTGATTATGTCGGCGTTAAGGCTAGTCAATTCTCATTCAACCGCCTCCAAAACGCTAACCCCGTACTGGGTGTAGATATGGTTAGCACCGGCGAAGTTGGCTGTCTGGGTGAGGATGCTCGTGCGGCTCTGATTAAGAGCTTACTTTCCGTAGGTCAGCGCATACCTCAGAAAGGCATCCTCTTATCAACCGGCAACGGAAAGCAGAAAGCAGATATGCTGATGGCTTCCAAATTGTTGGCAGAAAAGGGTTACAAACTTTACGCAACAAAGGGCACGCACAGCTATCTTACTGAAAACGGCATTGAAAGCACGTGCGTTTTCTGGCCAAACGAAGAAGGCTCGCCGCAAGCCTTGGATTTACTTCACAGCAAAGAGATTGATTTCGTTGTCAATGTTCCCAAGAGCCAATCGGGTAGTGAAGTGACCAATGGATACAAAATTCGCCGATCAGCTGTCGACTTAAATATACCGCTTATTACAAATGCCCGCCTGGCGAGTGCATTTATATATGCTTTCTGCACGCTTTCTGTTGATGAACTCGATATAAAGTGTTGGCAAGAATACTAAAATTATAACATGCATACGTACTGCGACTCGGTGTCTTTTTAGATCCCAAGCCGCAGTACGTCTTTTTAGGACTGACGTATATGAAAAAGCTCAAGCAACTACTTCTCTCGCATATTAACCAACTATTGGAACCTGAGCCAAAAGCGCAGGCTTCAGAAGTTCAGAAAGCCAAGATCTTGCTCCACAACAACGAGAGTCCATTCAATGCGCCCAACAATCGCTTCCCTGAAAAGAGGCCGCAGAGGCTCTATGAAGCCCTCAGTCGCCAAAGAAAAATTCGGCAAGATTGCATCTTTGCGACCGAGGGGTTGGATCATATGCTTAGTCTATTCTTACGTCTGTTTTGTGAACCAAGTCTTGATAATATAGTTGTTGCTGCGCCTTCCTCTCCGCTTGTTAGCCGGCAAGCAGCATGGCACAATGTCGCTTGCCTAACCATAAATCTAGGCGAGCAATTCTACTTCTCAGCTGACAATGTCTTGGCCGCGTGCGACGAACATACGAAGCTCATCTACCTCAGCAACCCAAACGAGATCTTAGGCCTTTGTTGTGATCCAAAAGAGATTGTAAAACTTTTGGCGCAGTTTGATGGAATAATTCTTATTGACGAATCTTATATTGACTTCTCTTCACAAAAATCGTTGTTGCCCGTGATAGAGGAATATTCAAATGCAGCTATTATACAAACCCTCTCACATGCTTGGGCCTCAGCAGGCTTAAATCTATACGTAGCTTACGGAGTTCCCGAATTAATCTACTATTTACAACAGATTGCAGCACCTAAAGGCATTAATA
>JABZGO010000088.1 GCA_015259305.1 Alloprevotella tannerae
TCTAATATATCGGGAATGTTGGTAAGGCGCACAGGCTCAGCAGTGAGCAAGGTGGCCGCAATTACTTCTAGCGCCTCATTTTTGGCGCCTTGCGGCTCAATAACACCCTTCAGGCGGTGACCGCCTTCAATGACAAAAGATGCCATAATCAGAATAGATTAGATGGTGATTTGACCGTCCGTGTAAGAAGACAAATCGTGGGCCACCTTATCGTCTGTGGCGTTATCGCTCTTCCACGATGCCAAGTTGCGTTTCATTCGGTTGGCCACTAAGAGTAAAATTTGATCGCGCTCTGTGCCGGCGGGCATATCGCGCAACTTTTCTATAGCACGCTCAACCAAACGCCCATAATGGCGATAACGGATTCGCCCTTGCGGATACCCCAAGCGCTGCGGGTGCATACCGGGTTCAAAGTGGCGAATCTCCACAGGAAAATCGATATCTAATTGGTAATTGGTCAGATAAGCCAAATGATCCCAAATCTTATGTACGACGTCTTGCGTGCGTTGCCCCTTCGGGATCATTCTTTCCATAATAAAAGCGAGACGTTCGGCATAAGCCTGGCGCTTCGCGCGGTCTTGGATGGTCACGACATACTCGGCCATTCGCTGCACAAGACGGCCATATTCCGGCAATTTCAGTTTTCCTTCGTTCGTATTGTAATGCATAAATGCAGAAAATTTCTATTGATTCGACAAGCGCCGACGCAATAAGGCCGACAACGCAAAATAAGAGGTGGCCTACAGCAGATTCTTAGGCTTCTGGGCCACAAATTGCTTTAAATAGAAAGGCTCAAAATAGGCTACATCTTCATAACTCTCTGTTGCCACCGCCTTCTCGGCCAGTGGAAACATATATTTAGCCAGCGGAACGATGCCCTCAATAAAGTGAGCGTGGGGGTGGTTGATGACGCCTTTGCATTTCTCAGCGCCGTTGCCAAAGAAATAGACGGGGCGCTCATGGAGGTGGGCAGCAAAGGACTCGGGCGTGATAATTTGTGCACTCGTCGGCTCAACGGTCTGAAGTGCACGATCGTAGAGGCAGCAATAAACTTCCATTCGCCGCGCGTCGATCATCGGGCATAAGAGTGCGTCGTCTTCCAACTCGTGACGGAGCAAGATGGGCACAGAAAGCAATGCCAATGTCGGCACTGAAATCAGTTGCAACCCACGAGCATAGCAAACGCCCTTAGCCGAAGAAACGCCAATGCGCAAGCCGGTATAAGACCCTGGTCCTTTGCTCACGGCAACGGCGTCAATGGGGATGGCATGGCTATCGGCGAAACTAATCGCATCGCGAACGAATGGGGCTAAGATACGAGCGTGTTCGGGACCCTCTCGATTTTCGTCCGCATAGATGCAGGCACCATCTAGGGAAAGGGCAACAGAACAAACATCTGTCGAGGTTTCAATATGTAGAATGCAAGACATTGCGCTTAACTTCTTTATATAATGGTGCAAAGATAGGGAAATAAAATGAATTTCCTTGCGACAACATCCCTCCGTCCCTATCATAACAAGAGAAAGAGCGACAGCTTGCTCGCTCTACTTTCGAAAGGACACTCACCATCTAAAAATGAAAATCACATTCGCCTACTCCTTATTCACAACATATACTATATGAAGTGTTATATTACTAAACGGCAAAAATGAGGACGCAGTAAACGAAATAGTAATCAATCTACGAACAGAAAAGACAACACTTCTCAGAAACTTACATTAGGATAGACAACTAAGAACAAAAATGCCCTCTACTAAAAAAAGTCTCTTATTCCTTTGGTCGAATCCAAAACTCGCCGTATATTTGCACCCGCAAACGCAAGCCCAGATGGCGGAATCGGTAGACGCGCTGGTCTCAAACACCAGTGGAGCAATCCATCCCGGTTCGATCCCGGGTCTGGGTACAATTTAAATCCCTTTACAAGTACATACTTGTGAAGGGATTTTTCGTATACCCACAAAAGTGTAATCTCCATTCCAGACTTTAGTATCAACAATTAGCGCATAGTTCTTTTCAGCCCAACAATTGCGAGCAATCAAATGTCGCAGCTTTCTAGCACATCGCACGTTAAAGTGAAATTTTAAGGAGAAAATCGATTAGAATCAAAACTTTTAGCGTAAATTTGAAAGCAGGAATCAATACACCCGAAAACGTGCCTAATTACCCTTGCGTATACATCATTGAAGGCAGCAAGTCCTTTGATTTTGTGGTACAAAATTTTCTTGAACCTTATGCTTTATGTACATGATTCTTTTCGACAAGTTGAACTAATAACCACCATTGTATTCTTACAGTTGGAGTCACTGGAACAACGAGACATCTAATAAAACTCACCTCATTAAAACTTTAACTAATATGAAACGACATTTAAGGCAAAGCGTGAAAGTCTTTATGGCATGGTTTCTGATGTGTTTGCTTCACATTGGCAATGCGTATGCGCAGAGCGAGTACACAACCCTTTATGGCTGTATGGCTTCGGATAAGCACGGTGCAGGCTTGTTCTCCTTTACAACAGCAAAACCGGGCTTTACGCCGATAAAGCTGGAAAACGGCCTTAAGGCATTGGGCGGAGGAACTTTGGCTGAACATAAGTTCTTCTCCATCAATGCCGACGATCCACAAAATCGAAGACTGTATATTTATGATGCAGACACTTGGGAATTGTTGGACGACAATCCGGTAGAGAACCCTGCCGTAGATCTTACCTACGACCCTGTCTCAAAGAGAGTCTACGGTTGTTTTACGAAAGGTCAAACTGTTATGCTGGGAACGATAGACGAAAAAGGCAAACAGCAGACTATTGCCAATATGGATGTGCTTCCTTCGGCATTGTTCTGTGACAGAGAAGGACAGCTTATGATCATTGGGCAAGATGGCATTCTCTATAAATTAGACAAACAGACGGCTAAAACGGAGAAAGTAGGCGAAACCGGCATTATGCCCTTCTTTGTACAGTCGGCAACAGTCGATCCTAATACCGGCAAGTGCTTTTGGACGTCTATGACGCAAGAAGGTTCAGGCCTACAAGAGGTGGATCTCTCTACGGGTAAGGCGAAGCAAATATATGCCTTTGAAAATGTAGAAGAAATTGTAGGTCTTTTTATCCCAATTGTAGCCAAAGTTACGGCCCCTGCAATGGTAGACGACATTAAGCTGCAGTTTGCCGGTGGTTCGCTTACTGGAAAAGTCGTTTTCAATATGCCATCAAAGACCAAAGGCGGGGCTGCCATAGCGGGTAAGCTTGCCTATAAACTGATGGTAAACGATAAAGTGTATGAAGGGAAGGCTGTTGCAGGCTCGCAGGTTGTTATAGATATGACGCTCACCGAAGGAAACAAAAAGTTGGTGCTTGTCACGACCAATGCTGCCGGCGAAGAAAGCGACCGAGCCGTAAAGGTGATGTGGGCCGGACAAGATGCCCCCGCTGCTGTAACAGGCGTAAAACTACATAAGGAAACTCCGGAACGAGTAAGGCTCTCCTGGAACGCTTCAACAGAAGGTAAACATAAAGGCTATGTTGACCCGTCTACAATTACATACAAAATTGTGCGTTATCCCGATCAAGTAACATTGCAAGAAAACTTTAAGGAAACGACGCTCACTGACAACCTCGCCCCAACAGAACTTGTGAAATATTGGTATACCATTATGCCTACAACTAACGGCAAGCAAGGAGAAGAAACGCTATCCAACAAGGTGATTATGGGGCCAAGCCATGAAACTCCTTACAAAGAATCATTTGCGACACAAGAAAGTTTTGAAAAATATACCGTAGAAGACTGCAATAAGGATGGGATCACATGGGGCTACAATATATATGGTAACTATGTAGAATATTCCGGTATTAAAAAAGGAGATGATTGGCTCATTTCGCCACCGGTGAAATTAGAAAAGCGGGGCTACTATAAACTCTCGTTCAATGTTCGATGCCTTTCAGCAAATGTACATCAATTGTCTGTATTTGCCGGCAGTTTGCCCGACACGGAAAGTATGAGGCAACAACTGGTGCCGACGACCGAGTTCAAGACAGACTTTATGGACAAACTAATAGAGCAGAAGTTTATGGTGGATAATGACGGAGACCACTATTTCGGTTTCCATACGACAGGGGAGCTTGGAGCGCCCGTCACGCTCAATCAGATTTGTGTGGAAAGAATATCATCGATTGATGCGCCTGCTTCCGTATCTGACCTGAAGCTTGTTGCCGGAGAAAAGGGAGCACAGAAAGTCTTCGTATCGTTCAAGGCTCCGGTAAAAACGATTGGCGGCAGTCAACTCACAGCTATAGACCGCGTGGAATTGTTCCGCCTAACGGAGAATGGCGAAAAGAAAATTAATACCTTCACAAGCGTCAAGCCCGGCGCCTCCTTGGAGTTTACGGATAATGAGCCGGCACTCAAGGAAAACACTTATCGGGTAGTTGCCTATAACACAGAAGAAGCAGGCGATGATATTACCGCGACGGTGTACGTAGGCCAGGATGTTCCGGGAAAAGTTTCCAACATACGATTGAAAGAAGTAGGAAATGCCATTGTAGAAGTATCGTGGAATGCTCCCACTAAAGGTGTGCACGATGGGTATATAGATGTCTCGAAGCTCACCTATCACGTAAAGCGCAATGGTTCGCTTCTTGTTGGGGGAAAGCCAGCATCTTCTCTTCACGTGACTGACAGTATAAACGACTTGGGCGAAGACCAATTCTTCGTGGGCTATGAAGTCGTTGCTTTATCAGAAGCCGGGATGGGCCAAGGTGTTATTTCTCCATTCCTGACTGTAGGAACTCCTTATGACGTCCCGTTTAAGGAATCTTTTGTCAATGGTAAAGGTGCAAAAGGCTGGGGAAACAACGCAGATAAGGAAGGCGTGAGTTGGTCTGCCCGTATGACCAGTGCCGAGGATTCTCAAGATGGCGATAAGGGCATCATCTCACTTGTACCCTATATGCCGGATAATGGAAAGACAGAGCTTTTGTCACCAAAGATTGCTATTGGCAAGACGGTTCATCCAAAACTTTCGTTCTGGTTGCGCCATACGGCTATTGACGAGTCTTTGAAGGTAGCCATTTATTCTGCTGATAGGAAGGAACATCAGATGAGAGAAATCAAACTCAATGAGAACCCTGACGAATGGCAGAATTATGTGATAGATTTAGGAGAATATCGCAACGAGGAGTTTATACAAATAGGCCTTCAAGCATTTAACTTGCCGGTGAGGAGTAAGATAGATATGGACAACTTATCGGTGTTTGATGATCTGAAGCGCAACCTTGGCATTACTGAAATAAACGTCCCGCAACGCGTTCGTGTAGGCGAGCAAGGCGAAGTTGTGATTACGGTGTCAAATCAGGGAACAGAGAAAATCGATGCCTTTACCGTAGAGTTATATGATAAGGACAACAAGCTGATTGCTTCTTCAAATGGCGCAGGAATAGAACCGGAGGGAACACAAAAGGTAAACCTAATAGTCATACCGCAGGCTAAGGATCTCTATGAAATGACGGTGACAGCCGTTGTGAATTGTCAAGGCGATCAAAACTTATCCAACAACAGCAAGACGGGCAAGTTTGCAGTTGCGCCTTTATCTTATCCGGCTCCTACAGAACTGACCGGTATGAAAAACGGCACCAATGTCAAACTCTCGTGGAAAGCCCCCGACTTGACAAAGCCTTATTACGAAACTACCTTTGAATCGTTTGAGGACTATCCATCATTCACGGTCTCGGATCTTGGAGAATGGAGTATGATAGACGCTGATGCAAAAGAATACACGATGCAGTTCCGTACTTCCGATGGAAGGTGGATAGACTATGAGAATTGCGCCGGACCTATGGCTTTTCAGCTAATTGATCTTTCGCAGATTATAGGAACGGAAGATGAGGGCTGGAGCAGTGCGTCAGGCAAGAAAATACTAATTTCCGTCTATAGTTCAGGAGGAGGAAACGACGACTGGCTTATCTCTCCGGAACTTACCACCGAGGCCCAAACCATTTCTGTATGTGCGAAGAGCCTCAACTACGAAAGGAGTGGACTTGAATCTATGGAAATTCTCTACTCCGAAACTGATAAGCAGGCAGAGAGTTTCAAGTCGTTGAAGCAAGTGAGCGAGATCCCCACGCAGTGGACGGAATACAAGTTCGACCTGCCTAAGGGCGCGAAATACTTTGCCATTCACTCTAAAAAGGCCAACAGTGCACTTATGATTGACGATATTAGATACGTAAAGGCTGGGACGCAACAAGTAACGCTTGACCTGCAAGGATACAATATATATCGTGATGGAGAGAAGCGCAACGAGGCGCTGCTTAGTGCCCTTACCTTTGTTGACAACAACATTGAAGAAGACAAGACGTACAACTATTTCGTCACGGCAGTATATGCACAAGGCGAATCAGATTTCTCCAATGTCTACCGGCACTTTGCCACCTCTTCTGTAGAAATAGAAAACATTGCCGACGCAAACACCTCCGCCAGCGTTAACTCAGCAGAAGGGAAAATCATCGTGAAGGGTCTCAATGGGCAGCAAGTAAGCCTTTATACGCTTTCGGGCACGAAACTATATACGACTTCAGGCAAAGATAAGCTCACTCTACAAGTTACGGCCGGCGTTTATATCGTAAGGATAGATCAATCATCCTATAAAGTGATCGTAAAGTAATTCCGATGTAAACGGAGGGCCAGCGTGTACAAAAGTGGACAAACCGCCACAATATATCGGCACGTATCCCACTTAGCACACCTACTAATAGATAGACAGAATGCTCCTTTATGGGGCATTCTGTCTATTGTAAGATATTGATTTGACAGATTATCTTTCGTTTATCAGTCACCTTAGTTTGCTTATCAGTCACTCTATCAGATACTTTTAACGTAGTAAATCCCTTCTTTGTTTATTGCATATCAGTGGCCAGATATAATGGGTTAAATCTTCTGATACGCACCATTATGAGCAGGATATGCCGTTTGAGGTGCCGAAGGGGTGGGTATGGACAACATTAGAAAATTGTACGATAAATCGTGATAATGAACGAATACCTATTGCATCTGCAATTAGAAATAAACAACAAAACAAAAAATACGACTATTATGGTGCTGCTGGAATTATAGATAAAGTTGATAACTATATCTTTAATGAGCGATTGCTATTAGTCGGCGAAGATGGAGCCAATTTATTATCTCGTGCAAAGAATAATGCATTCTTTGCAGAAGGAAAATTTTGGGTTAATAACCATG
>JABZGO010000089.1:0-6980 GCA_015259305.1 Alloprevotella tannerae
AAAGGAGGCAACGCGCGGCTGACTCCTTTAGAAGGGTGCAAGATGGGACTCGAACCCACGACATTCAGAACCACAATCTGACGCTCTAACCAACTGAACTACATGCACCATAATAACTCTTCCCGCTTGGAAAAGTAGTGCAAAGATACTGGTTTTTCCGTTTTGCGCAAACTATTTCTTAAAAAAATCTGTGCAGGAAGGAGAATTTTACGACAGAAAGCCATCGTATGCCGGCAAAATGCGGGGTGCAGGCGGTTGCCGACAGTAGCAAAGCATGAAAGAACAAAGCCACGGCTGAATCCTTGCGGATGCCGTGGCTTGTATAATCGTAGTTGGAAACTTTTATTTCTTAACGTCTGAAAGGTTGACGCGCTTTTCGCGGATACGAGCCTTCTTACCTGTAAGTTTGCGGAGATAGTAGAGTTTCGCGCGGCGAACTTTACCAATCTTGTTAACTTCGATGCTGTCAATGCTGGGAGAGTCCATCGGGAAAATACGCTCTACACCTACCGTGCCTGACATTTTGCGAACGGTAAAGCGCTTCTTGTCGCCGTGACCTTTGATTTTGATAACAACACCGCGATACAACTGAATACGCTCCTTGTTACCCTCGACAATTTTGTATGCTACGGTAATCGTGTCGCCGGCTTTGAAAGTCGGCCTTTCTTGCTGCGTAGCAAAAGCTTCTTCTGCAACTTTAATTAAATCGACCATTGTTTTAGTGGTTTTGTTTGTTGATATGTCGGTTCCACACGTCGTGTCCGGCCACTTTGATTCCGGATAGGGGGCGCGGGAAAAGCGGTGCAAAAATACGAATTTCGTTGAGAATAGGGAAATTTTTAGCGATTTATTCTTCTGCCGGGGTGAATTTCTGCGCCGATTCGAGGCGGGCGCGTTCGGCCTTGATGCAGCAAGGAGCGCCTCGCAGACGCCCCTTGCTGTATATGTTATGTCAGTAGTTTGCCGGCAGGATCAATGGCGATGACCGCCGCCAAATCCACCTGAAGGTCGGTCGGGGAATTCACCGCGCCGATGATCACCTGCACCCCTTTCGCGACTACCTACCTTGCCATTTAAGATATTGAGGCGGTAACTGAGATTAAGCATGAAGTAGGCGTTGATGGCATTGGTCCACGAATCGCGCCGCATCTGAGCTGTGACGCTCCGACTCACGTTGCTCTGCTGATGTAGCAGGTCATAGAAACGAACGCTTAAGGTCAAGGACTTATCATGTAAGAAGCCTTGCGCGATTTGCGCGTTCCACAACAATTCGTTTGTGTTCATCGCGCGATCTGCATAGCCGCGACGGCTGCTCATCTGAACATCGGTAGCAATCGTCATACCCCAAGGCAATGAGAGATTGCCCGAAAGGCCGTAAGCATACTGCCAAGCGTTGAGGTTGCCGGCAGATTGGAGCGAATTGCGCGTATGTTCGTAGTCGATAGAAGCAAGAAGGCCGACATCAAAGAAGGAAGCGCGATACGTAAGGTTGAGGTCCTCGCGTAGATCTAAGCTCCGAGCGGAATTTTTTATGGCCGGCGTGGAGTCGAACACACTATTATAATAGGATGCACGCGGGTTGGCTTTGAGAGAAGCAGCCGGACGCAACAATGATTGGAACAATACGGGCGCTAAAGTGGGCGAACTGATGCGACTAATGAAGCCCACGTCGTTGCGGAATTGGAAGTCGGTGTTAGTACTCAAAGAGAATTGCTTATTCTTACCAAAACTAAAGTTGTAGATAAACGTACCATCTAAATCCCAATTGCCGTTGATGTTCTCCGGGCGCGAATATCGCACCCCCGTAGCATCGTTGTAGATGACGCGTGTACTGATGGAATTGGTCGTATGTGCAAAGGCAAGGTGGGCCATAATACCGGCTTGGCGGGCCGGATTATAACCATAGTAGGACGCACGCAAGCTATTGGTCCAAGAAGGCTTGAGTCCGGGGTTACCCATCGAGATATTGAGCGGGTCAGAATTGTCGACGACGTCGAGCAGATTGGTCATCGAAGGCTGGCCGGCAGTGCCGCGATAACGAATGTCGAGAGAATTGGTCTTGGACATGCGGTAGCGGAAGCGCAAAGTCGGAGAGACATTAAAAACAGAGCGCGTTATGAGGGTATCGATCTGACTTGGACGGGTGTATTGCATCTTCGTGCGCTGCGGATTGAAGGAAAGGCCGGCGTTGAAGCGAATTGCCTTCGTATCATATCGTATATCGAAGTCTACTCTGTTGTTGAAATAGCGATAGGTAGCGTATTGGCTGTTGTCTAAATCGCGCACAGTTTCCAAAATCTGCGCATCGGTCGGCAAAGTTCCAAGGCGGGGATAAGCTGCAGAGTTGCCGTATGTCAGCGGATCGAGCCTATCTAAATCGTACAGCGACCTGCGGCCGTCTTGATACTTATAAGAATACTCGTAACGCAACTGGGCGTACCAATTCTTACCCAAAGGCTCTACGTAACCAAGACGAGCGCTATAACCATAGCTCTCGGATGGCGAAGTTTCGTATTGGTTGAGAAAACTCGCGGGCTTTCCGGTATAATAGTTAATGTCTGAAACGTTGAATCGCTTGTTGTTGGCGTGCGTATATTCACCATTCAAGCGCAAATTCACGTTGCGGCCTTTTTTACCAAAACGCCGAACGAGATGAAGCTCAAGATTGGCGGAATTTGTATTGCCGTGGCTGAACGTCTCCGCAAGATTACGGTTGACAGCGATAGGCGTAAGCAGCGTATTATGCACGCTAAAGATAGAATCGAGCGGATTCTCGACGCCGGCGAAAGTATAAGGATTTTGATTGAACGTTGCCGAGCGCGATTTCCCGTTGTTGCGGGTTGCATTATGACTAAAGCCGGGTTCTATACCAATAAACGTCAGCGAATCCGGATTCCAACGCAGCTCAGCATTGGCCCAAAAGCTATTCGTATGGCTATAGCTGCGCTGATTTCCGTTCGCGAAAGAGCCGGTTCCGCCCGAAGTCAGGAAATTTTCCGTCGAAGAAATAGAATTTAAATCTACGTCGCGATGCGAATAGCGCACATTTCCTTCTACCTCAAAGTGCCCCGCTTTTTGTTGCTCAATCTTGTTGTCCCAATAAAAGTCGAGGCCGATCATTTTCGAGGCCGTCAAGCCCTTATTTCCGCCAAACGAGTGCGGACCGCCGAAGCCCTGATCATTTGTATTGTTCAGGCTGCTAAAGAGCGATATTCGGCTGTTATCCGTAAAGCGCGTAGCAAACAAACGATCGGAATAGCGCCCTTTATTGCCGACTCCGAGGTCAATATTTGTAATCCAAGAATCATTGAGCGCTTGCTTTGTCGAAATATCCAGCACCGTCACCTCTTCCCCATCGTCTATGCCCGTCTGTTGAGCATAGTCGCTCTTTTTGTCATACGCTTTAATCTTGCCTACGATGTCCGTCGGCAAGTTTTTCATCACCGTTTTGGTATCTCCTTTGAAGAAGTCTTTACCATTGACCAAGAATTGTTTGACCGTTTTGCCATTCCATCGGATGGTGCCATCGTCGCTCACGCTTACACCCGGCAACTGCTTGACCAGCGCTTCGACGGTCGAGCCTGTCGGCGTGCGATATGCGGAAGCGTTAAACTGCGTCGTATCTCCAACCTGCTGCATTCGCGCTGCGCGTCCATAGACGATGGCCGCTGCGAGCGTATTCTCTTCCGTCTTCATACTTACGATGCCCAAATCAGCCGTTTCGTTGTGATCATTGATCGTAATGTAGCGAAGCGCCTCTTCGTAGCCCGTATAACTAAACCGCACAAGATAACTACCGGGCTTGTCCATTTGGATTACAAACTGCCCAAGGCTATCAGTCAGCGCACCTCTGACAAAGGCGCTGTCGCTTTGTTGCAAAAGTGAGATCGAAACATAAGGGAGTTTGGCCATCGTCTGCCCATTTTCGACCGACCCCTGTACTTGATAGCGCTGCGCCTGCACCGAAAAGAAGGCAGAAAGCAGCAGAAGCAAGGAAGCAATTCTTTTCATTATGACTAATCGAATGTTGCTAAGAGATAGAAGTTCTTGTTAAAGTCGCAAATATACAAAACTTTCCACAAACAGCGGTTTTTTAGCAAGAAATACGTCGCAACAACGCAAAGTGAGCACGGAAGGAAAATCTTTCATCGTTTTTCTTATCAAAAACTTCATAGCGCCGAAAAAAACTCGTATCTTCGCTTTGAGGGCTTGCAAGCCGGCTTTGAACCTTCAAAGTCAAACATTGAAGAGCCATTTACCCACGATTCTGCAACACGATCTATTATGAAATACGCCGAATACATTAATAAAGTTGAGATCACAAGCCTCTGGAGCGGCAGGAAGCACATTGCCTGGACCTTGCATCCTGATGTAAACGTCCTAAGCGGGAGAAACGGCGAAGGAAAAACCACTATTCTTAACAAACTCGTACATTATTTGCGCGACGTGCCGCAAACGGGCGAACTACAACACGTCACGCGACAAGGCGTGCGCATTGATTTCCATCCGCAAGATGCCGATTGCGTACGCTATGACCTGATTCGCAGTTTCGATCGCCGGATCGTCCAGAGCGAGGCGCTCTCTAAGATCACCGACCAAAAGCTGTGGACCGAGCTCGATTGGCAATTATATCTCTTGCAGCGGCGTTATCTCGACTACCAAGTCAACGTGGGCAACCGCATGATAGCTTTGCTCACCAAGGGCAGCCCCGAAGCGCGCCAAGAGGCTGAAGAAGCCGCAAAGATCAAGACGCGCTTCCAAGACATGATTGATGATTTGTTTGCAGAAACGGGAAAAACGATAGACCGACAAAGCAACGAACTACAATTTCAGCAATACGATGAGACGCTCTCGCCCTACGTCTTATCCAGTGGCGAAAAGCAGATCCTGCTCATCCTCTTAACGGCCCTGACGGAGGACCGCCAACCCTACGTGTTCTTTATGGACGAACCCGAGGCCAGTTTACACTTCGAGTGGCAAAAGCAATTGATCTCCCTCGTACGCGAACTAAATCCGCGAGCGCAGATTATCCTGACCACACACTCGCCCGCCGTGATCATGGATGGTTGGCAAGACGCCGTCACGGAAGTATCCGACATTACGCTCAACGGACATAAGCATTAACAACCCCATCACCACGTCCTGTTACTCCTCTTACTGAATGCTTTATGGCCAAACGTCTTTCGCGCAATCTTAATTCCGACTACATTGCTGCAATGAATCAGCTCGACGGGAAGCATCGCCGGCGCAGGATCATTGCTTATGTCGAAAGTTTCGACGATGTCAGTTTCTGGCGAAATCTGCTCCAGCCGCTCGAGAGCGAGCATTATTATTTTGAGATTATGCTCCCCTCGCGCTCCTCTTTGCGCAAGGGCAAGAAGACCGTACTGCAAAACGAGCTGGGGTCGCAATTGGGTAAGTATATGATAGCCTGCGTCGATGCCGACTATGATTATGCCCTGCAGGGCGCAACGCTCACCTCAAGAATCCTGTGTACCAATCCTTATGTCTTTCATACCTACGTCTATGCTATTGAAAACTATCAGTGTTACGCCCCTTCGCTCCACGCAGCTTGCGTTATGGCCACACTCAACGACCACCATCTCTTCGACTTCGAGGCTTTCCTGACCGACTATTCACGGGCTATTTATCCCTTGTTCGTATGGAGCATCTGGTGCTATCGCACCGGCCGGTATCCACAGTTTTCGATGCTTGATTTCTATCACATCGTGATGCTCACGCAGCTCGACTACTTTCACCCCGAGCGCACGATCGCCTCACTACGTCGCAGAGTCAACGCAAAAATAGCCCGCTTGCAGCAGCAGTTTCCCGAAGCAAAATCCACCTACAAACCATTATCTGAGGAGTTGGAGCGCTTAGGCTTAGACGAAGACCATACATATTTATATATGCGTGGCCACGATTTGTTTGAAGGTGTTGTTGCGCCACTCTTGCAAGGCATTTGCGACACACTACGCAAGGAGCGGGAGCGCGAAATCCACCGTTTGGCCGTACATTATACGCAAGAGCAAAACGAACTCGCCGGTTATCGCCACAGCATCCTCCCGATTGAAGATGTGCTGAGGCGACAGGCGGGCTATACGACTTGCCCGGCTTACCTCCGTGTGCAAGCCGACGTGCGCCGTTTCTTGCAATCCATCGCGCCGACACCTCTACAGCCTGCTGAGGCTCAATCGGCGCCGACCGCTGCAGATTTCCCGCCTTCAGGCAATCAATCGAACAAGTCTTAGGCCTGCCTACCGACAAAGCCGATCCACACACTCCCCTCCCCGACCCAATCGAGTAAGAGGCTGCCCCGATGGGCGAATCCTACGCTTGGCGGCACTATCGCGAAGTGTCATCACTTTCCAACAAAACACGAACGGCCTAGGCTTCCGTCTTTTTTAGGGAAGCTGCCAACTGATTTTCAACGTACAACATTTCCATTTTATACCGCTGCACATCATCATTGACCACGCGAAAAGTTGGCGCACGCAGTTTTTTTCTCACGATAAAAAAGGCTTCACCTCGTGAGAAAAAAGGTTTGCGCTCACGACAAAAAAGGTTTGCGCTCGTGATAGAAAACCTGCAGAGCCGATCTTTGCACCACCAAAAGCCAAAGGTGCGCACGTACAGATCAAAGCGGCGCGACACAAGAACAAAGCAGCGACCTACATTTTCACTGAAACGTAGGCCGCTTTAACGATACTGCGATCATCAAACGCGAAGAGGTGATTATACGTAAGGCGTGCGAGAGGCGCGCCATAGATGCGGCTTGATGAAATGCAGTCGGCAGCATAAAAACTTGCCACTAAAGGCAGTTGTATCTCATTTTAAGCAGGTGCGAATCTTCTCCGGCAAAATGGGCATTGCGCCATGTTGCGTGCAAACAAAGGCGGAGACGTCGACAGCCAAGCGATGGGCGAAGTGGATATCGCGTCCACAAAGGAAGGAAGCGACAAAGGTGGCGGTAAAGGAGT
>JABZGO010000089.1:6990-7225 GCA_015259305.1 Alloprevotella tannerae
TATGCAGGGGGTGGGAAGAAAACTTTCGTCGCCGGCCGTGAAGACGTAACTACCTTGGATGCCGCAAGTCAGAACGACGATCTTGATAGAGAAATGTTCGGCCAACCGGCGGCAACGTTCAGCTATGCTGCCTTTCAATTGGAACAAATGGGACACGATTTCAAGTTCCTCATCGTTGATCTTTAAGATATTGCAGGCTCTAAGCGAACTTTCGATAACGCCGGCACTGTAGAAG
>JABZGO010000008.1 GCA_015259305.1 Alloprevotella tannerae
CGTCGGCGGTGAGTCCTTCCTTTTCTAAGCGCGCCTTGAGTTCATTTACCTGTTCGCGATAGTGCTTGTCAAAGGCTACGTAATAATCGCCGATAAGGTGGTCGCCTTTCTTGCCCGAACTCTCGGGCGTCTCGCCGTGGCCATACTTCAGCCAAGCCAGCATAGACTTGCAGATGTGTATACCGCGATCGTTCACGATGTTCGTCTTTACGACCCGATTGCCGTTTGCTTCCAGAATCTTTGCGAGCGACCAGCCGAGCAGGTTGTTGCGCACGTGGCCGAGGTGGAGCGGTTTGTTCGTGTTGGGCGAAGAAAATTCGATCATTACGAGCGGCGCATCTGCCGTGACGGGCTGCAAACCATAGTTTTCTGCCGTATGTATATCATTGAGCGTATCGATCCACGCGGCCGAGTCAATACATAGATTCAAGAAACCCTTGACTACGTTGAAGTCGGCTACGACGCTGCTGTGTTCTTTCAGGTATGCGCCAATCTCTTGCGCCGTCTCTTCGGGCTTTTTGCGAGAAATGCGCAAGAAGGGGAAGACGACGAGCGTCAGATGTCCCTCAAATTCGCGTTTCGTCTTTTGTAATTGTATACTTGTCGGCGCTATCGTCTCGCCATATAGCGCTTGGAGCGCTTCGACGACGTCAATCGCCATTTTTTCTTCTATCTTCATCTTAATCTTCGCTTTATTCTGTAAGAATGACGGCGCAAAGTTACGATTTTCCGCGCAATCGGCGCCTTTCGCCGCGGTGCGAAATCGGCCGGACGCCGCGTCTTTGCTCATCTGTTTATGGGCATCGTCGGCTCGTCGTTATCTGTTTGCTTTTGTGTGCTGCGCGGCGCGGCCGTTTGATGACGTTTGAGGCGGGCAAACTCGCGCTTGGCTTTGGCCAATTGCTTTTGAAATCCCTCGTCTGCGTGCAGGCGGGCTATGGCCGCGCTGCCGGCTAAGCGGGCAATGTCTACGTCACTCTGATAATGATAACCGGCAATGACGCGACTTTGTCCTATTTCATAACCACGCAGTAAGATGGCTTCTTGCCGGTCGGGGTTGATTTCAGCCAGTACGAGCGCTACGCCCCAACCGGTGGCGGAGTGGCCGGAAGGGTAAGAGCCTGTGGGGCGATATTTTGCTTCAGAAGCCGGAATGGCTGTCGTTTCGTTAAACTGTACGTAAGGGCGTTTGCGCAAATATTTCTTTTTAACCGTGTACGTCGCATTGCCGCAATCGCTGTCTAAAAGTTCGACGAGGCGAAACAGTTCGGGCGTTGCTTCCTTTGTAATAGTTTGTCCGAAAGCCTCAGAGAATTGTGAGGCCAAGGCCGCGGGCGATTGGTCGGCATCGCTTGCGGCTTGCCGGCCGCGGGCTGTGGCGCGGAGCGACTTGCCCCATTGGTGGCGCTCGATGTCATAAAAGAAAGCCATACTTGTCGTATCGGGCGGCGCGGGCAAGTATAGCAGACCGTCGGGCAATTGACTGCGCTGTAAGAACGAAGGGTACACTTTCGCCTGCGCACTACCGATCTGCGCGTAAGCGCTTGTGGCGAAGAGGTTCAAACTGCAGGCGAGTAAAAGGGTAAATAAAGGTCTCATTGGTTGGAAATGGATTTAGTCAGCGGGCAATCTGCGTTGCCTTGTGCTTGAATGTGTGTGACTTGTGCAACAAAGATACATAATAAATAGACACGATCCGCTCCCCGCGCCGCTTTAATCTGCCTGCGAGTGGGAGATAGGACAGAACAACGCGCTCTTTTAAGTCGGCAAAAGGGCGTAGGCATCGGCCACTTCTATGCGTAGATGCTAGAAACGTGTTGCTTCATAAACGTTATCGAAAGCGCTATAAAGCCGCCCGAAGGCTTCTCATTATTACTTTTTATAGCGAGAGAGTAAATCCTGAAAGTCGGGGTCATTACGAAGTTCCTTCCAATCCTCATCTTGCTCCACAAACTCTACAGTGATTTCGTTTCTTGCGAGCGCAAAATTTAAATACTTTAGCGCCTCTGCTTTTTGATTTCTTATGGCATAAAGGCAGGCCAAATTATAAGATTTGCCTCCATGCTCAACTGCTTGCTGAAATTTTTTAATGGCTTCATTGAGTAGTTCTTTTGCTTCGCTTCCTGATTTTGTTTTTGCTAGCTCACTTAAAGAATTTGCCCAATTGTTATATGCTTCATGATAGTCTTGCTTATACGTTATTGCTTTATCATATTTTTTGCAAGCTTCTTTGTATAGTTCTTCTGCTTCGTTGCCTGATTTTATTTCTGCTAGCTCCATTAAAGCAACTCCCCAATTGTTATATGCTTCAGAATATTCAGGTTTTAATTCAGATGCAGTCTTATACTCTTCAGCGGCTTCTAAGTATTCTTCAGCTTGATGATGCTTTAGTCCTAAGCGGAAGTGATTGTTGGCTTCTCTCTTTAAAAGGAGTGCTTGCCTTTTATTCTTGTCCTTTTCTTTATCAAGTTCTTTTTCAAGAGCTTCTTTCTCTTTTTTAGATGCTTTAAGCTGTTTTAAAAGTAGTTTCTTTTCTGGATTTTTTTCTTCTTCTGTTTTTTCCTTAATGTCTAAAAGTTGATCAATGTAGCTAGGAATTTCCGCATAATCATTGATTTTGATCGATGTTAGGAAGTTAGTGGGAATACTTAATGGGTCAGTAGTGATGATATAGTGTTTTTGGCTGAAGGAATCTCGAACTTCTTTAATCTCTTCAAAGAAGTTGATTATTTGATGCTCGTCCATTCCTGTTCCAATAAAGAGGAAAGTTTTACTGAAGATGAGGAATTTGAAAACTAGTAATGCAAGCGCGGCATCTCGGTCATAGTTATTATAAAGTTTTCTATAGTCGGATGGAAATAAGACCAAAGAGTTTATATCCTCTATGCAACCATGTAGTTTAAAAAGAAAGACGGGGTCTGCCAGCAATTTGCTTAATTTTTTATTTTGACCCTTATATGCTTTTTCTTTATCTAGCTTTTCAATAGCCTCCTCAAAAGCCAAATCATAGTTGGTGGTGATAATTTTCGTAGATAAACTGTATAGCTTTTCCTGAAGAGGGAATTTGTTCTTCTTTCCTAATGTAAAATAGCCTTGGAGAAAGTCTCTTACTTTTTCTCTGTCTATTCCTTTGTTCTCTAATCTCTGAAGCGCTTTTATTGGCTCTAATTTCAAGCAAAATCGTTGCTCTTTAGCTGTGATATATTCCTTATCCTTCAGATAAGAAAGCATAGATGAAACCATTTCTTTCCATCCTCCAAGAGTGTTGCCTGCTGTATTCTTCAATTTCCAAGATAGGCCGGAGCCGACGAATAGTACCAACTCATCATTTTTGATGGCTTCTTTTAATCTTTGAGGTATATTTTCCATAGCGTTACATTTACATAAAAGGGTGCTTGTCATAGCGAAAAATGTGTGGCGTAAGCTCCAAAGGACAAGGGAGCTTAGACGAACAGATTTTCACAAGTACAAAGGTATGAAAAAGGTTGTTGTCTGACAATCGCTTACTATGAATTTTCAGATCGCGCTTGCTTTCATTTTTTTTGAGGGCAAGCGGGCACGAGATTTGGGTCGTATGATTTGCCTTTCATTTTATCGGACGAAGGGGAAAAAGTCTTGTGGGCGCTAAGCGCGAAAGGCAGAAAGACGGTTTTGGATCCGTATATCGGCTGGCGTAGATGCCGGAGATTTTTCATAGCGTACTTATGTTTTTCTTTTTAGCCTGTGATAGCGAAAATTCCAACCTATGGGAATTAAATTTCCAACCTAAGGGAACAAAAATTCCAACAAGTGGGAATTAAATTTCCAACCTTTGGAAAAAATCTTAATAGGCCATGTGTTGGAATTTGTTGCCTTGTATTGGCTGCCATGTACTAGAATGGGCTGCTTTGTACGTTTGCTATGTACCGGAATGAGTTGACAACTTTGGTTTTTAACTTCATTCTTTTTTGACACGTTTGTGTGTTAAGTTCAGTTAGGCTTGCCGTGGTCTTTTCTTAAGTACGTGGTTTGTTGACAGTATCGTGTCATGTTTTTGATTGACTATATTTAGTCCTATTTTGAAACTTGCTTGACGGGGCAAAAACTTCTTTTGATCATCGTTGATCGTATGTCGTTTGTGCTTTGGTGCGGCTGAGGCGAAGGTGATGCGTATTTGTAGGGCGCGGTGAACCTTTGTCTTTTTGCGCTTGATTATCCGATGCGGGCGTAGGTGCTTGGTGCGGGGATACAAGAAGGGCCTGCATCTCAGCGAAATGCAGGCCCATAATTTCGTGCTTATGTCGTGTGGCGAGGAGGCGGGGGCGAGTTGGTCGCTTGGCTTTTCCGTCGCGCGTTAATCCGCCTGATTGAAAAGATCTTGCGCTTCTTGTTCGGCCTCGTTCGAGTGCTGGTCGTCAGCGGGGGCCGCTTCAGTTTCCGATGCAGCAGCTTCCGCCTTGTCTGCCTCGGGAACGCGCAGCGGTTCTAACTCCTTGATGCTTTCGACGGCATTGGTCGTCAGTCGTTTGCCTTTGGCCCTAAAACCCTTGACCGTTACAAATTCATCCGCCTTGATGATCATCGGGTCGCGATAAGCATCCGCCCCGCCAAAGACGAGTTCGAAACGCGGGTAAGCCGTATCCGTCAGCAGCAGTAAGCGGGTGGCCGGATTTTCGTTTAAGAAACTGTTGCGGCGCGCCCCGCTCGTGCGCTCCAAGAGGAAGCGCTTCAAATAGGGGAAACCCTGCTGGTCGCCATCGAAGAGTGCGGCCGTCCAAACCTTTTCCGGATCATACTTTTCGATTCGTAGGATATCACCCTCGTAGTGGTTATTGGGGTCGTAAGTCGTCGTATAATAATCGCCGTTGGGATGAATGACGAGTACCGCCTCATCGCCGTGAAACTCGCCGAGGTAAGTGCCGCGCTCGTCGTAGTTGAGGCGTTGCACATCGGCATCGAACCAAACCTTTCGCCCGCCAAGGGTGGAAACGCCGTGGGCCTTAAACACAACGCGCTGCACATCGAGCTTCGTCAGCATATTGCCCCGACTCTGACGCCCTTTGACGAGTATTTCGGAGAAGTCGCGATCTAAGAAAGGCTTGCGCAACTTCGGGTTGAACTTCAAGAGCACCTTGATCGTTTCGGCCTCGCCGTTGGGATTGGCCGTGAAGTAAATGATGCGGCTGCCCGGCGTCCCTTGCGTGGCGTCATATTCGCGGTCGTGCGTGATGCCGGTTATATTGAAGCGCTTGATGAAGCAAAGGCCGTCCTTGCCGTCGCGATAGACAATATTATATATGGTGCGGCGGTCGTTCTTTTTGAAAACGGCAATGTGGATCAACTCAGGCTTGCGGTGCTCCTTCTCGCTTTTCTCCGTGCGCCCGATGAAGACCTTGTCGGCCACGCGCACGACCTTGTAAGTGCCGTCGCGATAGAAAAGGATCACGTCGTCGATGTCAGAACAGTTGTCTACAAATTCGTCTTTCTTGAGCGAAGTGCCCATAAAGCCGTCGGCGCGGTTGACGTAGAGTTTTTGATTGGCCTCGACCACCTTCGATGCGACAATCGTATCGAAAGAGCGCAGTTCGGTGCGGCGCGGATGCTCGGCCGCGTATGTGTCGAAAAGCAACTGAAACCAATTGATCGTCACGCCGGTCATATTGTTCAGGTCCTTATTGATGCGCGCCACATCGGCCGTCATACGGGCAATGAGTTCGTCGGCCTTTTCTTTGTTGAATTTCAGGATGCGCGCCATTTTGATTTCGAGCAGGCGCAGAATGTCTTCCTTGGTGACCTCGCGATAAAACTGCGGGTAATAAGGCGTCAGACGCTCGTCAATATGGATGCAGGCAGCATCAGTCGAGACGGCCTGCTCAAAGGCCTTATCTTTGTAAATGCGCTCTTCGATGAAGATGCGTTCCAATGAAGCGTAGTGGAGACTTTCGAGCAATTCGTGGCGACGTATTTCCAATTCGCTACGCAAAAGGCTCATCGTGCGATCCACAGACTGCTGCAAGACTTCGTTGACCGAGAGGAAGCGCGGCTTCTTGTCGGTAATGACGACACAGTTGGGCGAGATGGAAACTTCACAATCGGTAAAGGCGTAGAGCGCATCGATCGCTTTGTCGGAACTCGTGCCAGGGGCTAAGTGTACGAGAATCTCTACTTCTGCGGCTGTGTTGTCGTCGACCTTACGCACTTTAATCTTTCCTTTTTCATTAGCGCGCAGGATGGAGTCGATGATGCTCTGCGTCGTCGTTCCAAAGGGGATTTCGGTGATGACGAGCGTCTTGTTGTTGTCTAATTTGGAAATCTTTGCCCTTACCTTGACTGAGCCGCCGCGGCGTCCTTCTTTATAATTGGAAACGTCTATGCTGCCGCCCGTTTGAAAGTCGGGGTAGATGGTAAACTCTTCTCCGCGGAGGTATTGCATAGCTGCTTGACACAGTTCACCGAAGTTGTGGGGCAGGATTTTAGCCGATAGTCCGACGGCGATGCCCTCAGCGCCTTGCGCCAAGAGGAGCGGAAACTTCACGGGCAGCGCGATAGGCTCTTTGTTGCGACCGTCGTAAGAGAGTTTCCACGCAGTCGTTTTCGGATTGAAGACTACGTCCAGCGCAAACTTTGAGAGTCGCGCTTCGATGTAACGCGGGGCCGCCGCGTCATCGCCCGTTAAGATATTGCCCCAGTTGCCTTGCGTATCGATTAGCAGATTCTTCTGCCCGAGTTGTACGAGCGCATCGCCGATCGACGCATCGCCGTGAGGATGAAACTGCATCGTATGCCCCACGACATTGGCCACCTTATTGTAGCGCCCATCGTCGAGGCGCTTCATCGCGTGTAAGATGCGGCGCTGCACGGGCTTCAAGCCGTCGTCGGAGTGAGGAACGGCTCTTTCGAGAATCACATAAGAGGCATAATCGAGAAACCAGTTGCGATACATCCCCGTCAGCGGGTGGCGGCCGGTTTCGTTGCTTGCATCTGCGGGTTTATAAGTAGAGTGGGCTTCCGTTAATGTTGCGTCGTTTTCAATCTGCTCTGCCATATTTATACGTTTACCGTGAAGAGACGCGCACTGCTCTGCTGTGGTGCGAGTCGTTCGGGTTGAAGGTCGGTTTATTCCGACTTTAGGTGGAGAGGTAAGCGCTCAAGCAAGCGCAGTAGGCCTCCTTTTCGGGCAAAATTACGAAAAAAGCCTTTCTTTTCTGCGTAAATTGTAAGAAAATGCTTAGCTTTGCACCCACGAATGCGCCTGTGGCGAAATTGGTAGACGCGCCAGACTTAGGATCTGGTGATTTCGGTCGTGTAGGTTCGAGTCCTATCAGGCGCACACTTTTATTCCTTTTTGGTAGGCTCTAGTTTTTAGTTGTCTTATATTGCCCACCAAAAAGCAATGTATTACACCACTTATATCGTTTTAGGAAGACTACAAGGTAGTAGCAAAAGATAGTTGACATGATGCCTATTGATGGCGTTAGGAGTAGATCTCCTATTTGCGAGAACGTAGAGGCATCTATATGAATGATGTTCTTTACTATATTTTCCAATACAAGTACTTGCGTGCCATAAATTCCTAAGGTAAAGATACCAATATCTCCTATCCACTTCATCACTTTGCTCGTTGCGCTATAGCGGCAAAGATAGTAGGATAAGCCGATAACCGCGAGTGCAGCTGCAAGCGAAGATATAGTCTGGTAGATAAGTTGTATCGGATGATTTAGAATAAAGTCGTAAGTCAGTAGGTGTGAAGGTGCATGAATGCCAAATAGGATAAAGAAGACCAGAGATACGATTGTGATGGGCAGTCTGTATTTTTCGTAAAAGTCATAATGTTTTCTCAAGAAGAAACCTCCCCAAAAGAAGATCAACATATAGTTGAACTGAAGGAAATAGCCATGAGGAAAAGCTAAGCCTATGGCAACGGTAATTAGACAAAGCCAACCATCGCTTATGGGAAGTCGTTTAGCTATATAGACGACTGCATAACAGGCAAACAAAGTTTTCAAAAACCACATACCTCCGATGGCCTCTGCGCGTATGATTTGCACTAAGTCCGTACGGCCTAATAGGATATATATACCAACAGTTAGGACTGAAATCGCAATGGCCGGTATAATGAGTTGTCGAATTTTTTGTAAGAAGAAATCTTTAGCGCCTTTTTTGAATGCATTTAATGAGAAATACCCACTTAAGAGCATAAATAAGGGCATATGAAAGGCGTAAATCCAATTGTATAGTGTAGAAGGACCACGTAGCGTCATAAGATAAGTGGCGTGCCCAACGCAAACGAGCGTAATGGCGATAGCTTTAGCTACATCAAGATATAATATGCGTGGTTTGATCACTCTATGGTTCTGATTACTTGCTTCCTGTGTGTTCGTATTCATTTTTTGACTTCTTTTGTCGTTCGCAAAGATAGCGTTTTAGTAGTACGATGTTATTTAATGTATCGTTTTATTTATCGCCTCAGAGCTTCGTCAAACACTGTTGAACCTATAAAAAACGGAGCTGAGCAGCTCCGTTATGCGATTAAAGGTGTTCTAAATCGAGCACTTGCGTGCAATATTGCAGGACTTCCGGACGATGCGTAACGACAATGACCGTGCGCCCTTCGAAAGTGCCGACAATGTTTTGCAAGACGCGGCGCTCCGTCTCCGTGTCGAGGGCAGACGTGGCCTCATCGAGTAAGAGGAAAGGCGCACGCCGGAGCAAGGCTCTGGCAATGGCGATGCGCTGCGCTTGTCCTTCGGAGAGTCCCGTGCCGCCTTCGCCGCAAATGCTCTCGATGCCGTCGGGCAATTCGCTGATGAAGTCGGCCGCAGCTAAGCGCAAAGCCTCGTGGAGTTCTTCGTCGGTAGCATCAGGCCGCCCGAGCAAGAGATTTTCCTTGATCGTGCCGCTCAGCAGCGTGTTGCCTTGCGGAACATAAGCAAAGTTGCAGCGCGTATCGGGCGATGCCTCTAAGCGCAAACCTTGCGCGTCGTAAAGATAAAGCGAACCGGCCTGCGCACGAATCAGATTGAGCAGCAGACGGACGAGTGTCGTCTTTCCGCTACCCGTTTCGCCCAAGATCGCCGTAATACTTTTCGGCGGGAAGTCGTAGGAGAAATTGTCGAAAATCTTTTTACTGCCTTTTTCATAAGCAAAGGTGAGGTGCTCCAAGCGCAGTCCGACGCGGCCGGAGAGCAGCCGATCGCCTTTGGTCGCTTCGTGGTGTATGTTCTCAAGCTCCATCAATCGCTCCGTAGCCGTAAAGGCGCTGATGAAGAGCGGGACGTAGCGCGCCAGTTGGCGTGCCGGCCCTTGTATTTGCCCTACGAGTTGGATAAAAGCGATGAGTGCGCCGTAGGTAATCAAGCCTCGCTGCAGACTGACCGTACCCCACGTGAAGGTTAGCATATAGCCGGCGATGAAACCGGCATTGATGACCGTAGAAGAAACCGTGCTGTATTTTGTTTTGCGGAGCGTTTCGCGGTAGAGTAGGTTTTGCAATGAGGACAATCGGTCGAGCATCGTTCGTTGTCGGCCGAGCGTTTTAATTACAACGACGTGCTGAAGACTTTCTTGAAGCAACGACTGAATCTTGCTGTCGTTATCGCGGATAATGTGCGTCAGTCGGCGCAGTTTGCGCATATACAGTTTGCTGCAAAGAACAAAGAAAGGCACGATCACGACGACGATTAGAGCCAGCGTCTTGTCCATCCAAAAAAGGAAGAGGAAAGCGCCCAAGAACTTTACAATGGTCGTGAAGAAAGAGGGGAAATTCTCCGTTAGCAGCGTGATGACGGTATAGACATCTGTCTCTAAGCGGTTCAAGAGGTTGCCCGTATGGTAAGCCCGCAACTCCCGCCAGCCGCTGCCTAAGAGTCGAGCATAGAGGTCGTGTTGTATCTTATTTTGTGCGCGCACACCGAGTACGGCGCTAACCCAGCGTGAACAGATGCCCAAACCGACTTGCCCGCAGGCAAAGCAGACTAAAAGAAAGATGGCCTCTTTCAAAGTAAACTGTGTGTCGACGCCCGTCGCAATATCTATGGCCAGCTTTGTGGCCCATACGAAGAGCAGATCCAAGGCTACGACCCCAAGACCAATGGCTACGTTCATCAGCGCTTGTGTGCGATAGCCTTTCCACATTCTCCATAACCATTTCAAAAGAGAACGATAAGAGGAGAGTTGGATGGCGTTGTCGCCGGCCGAAGCGGCCGACGAGCCGCGGAAGAGACTCATTAAGCGGTTCAAGCTGATCATTGTCTGTGGCTTATTGATAAGGATGAAAGCGCAGGGCGTCGGCGCTCTGCTTAATGTCGGTGATCGGCGCCCCAAAGCATTTTATCGCGTAAGGTGTCGAAAAACTTTAAGTGCTCCACTTTGACGACGCCGACTGTGTGGCGTGCGCGGCGCAGATGTATTTCGATCGTCTCAGACAGGCTTTCGCTGCGACCGTCTATGGAAAGCAGATAGCGATGCGAACGACTCTTGACTGTTAGGCGAATATCAACATCGTCCTTTACTACGAAGGGGCGCACATTCAGACTATGTGGTGCAACAGGCGCAATGCAGAAAGCATCGGAGTCGGGTGCAATGATAGGGCCGCCTACGCTCAGCGCGTAACCTGTAGACCCGGTCGGCGTACTAATGATGAGGCCGTCGGCAATATAGTCGGCTAATAAATCGCCGTTGATTTCTGTGCGAATGTTGATGAGGGAGGAGTTGTCGTGCTTCAGTAAAGCGACTTCATTCAAAGCATAAGGAAAGGTGCGTAAAGGGTGGTCGTTGTTGCAACTAACGGCGATGACCGAGTGCGATTCAACGACGCTCCGGCCCTGATAGATCATCTCGAGCGCTTCCGGTATACGCTCCGGCGTTACATCGGCCAAGAAGCCCAGATGTCCCGTATTGATACCAAGAATCGGGATGCCGCGATCGCCAATGGCAGCAGCCGTGCGCAGAAACGTGCCATCGCCCCCCATCGATACGGCTAAGTCGGCCGTAAAAGGACTGTTGCGGTGCAATAGTTCGTAGACGCAAGAGTCGATCAAGCCTCTGCGCCGAAGAAAGCCGGCAAAGTTTTCTTCAATCATTATCTGCGCTCCGCGCGCCTCAAAGCCTGCGAGCACAGCTGCAATGCAGCTGCTCTTCTCGTCTTGATGCTTATTGCCGAAGAGGGCGATGCGAAGCGGTTTTTCTGTCGTAAAATTCAAAGTTCCCGATCTCACGTCTCGTCAAATATGCTTAACTTTGCAAAAGTAAGGATTAATAGACGAAAAAGACCGCATTACACATGACAAAGTTAAGTGTGAACATCAATAAAATAGCGACACTGCGCAACGCTCGCGGAGGCAATAATCCCGACGTATTAGCAGTGGCGCTTGATTGTGTGCGCTTCGGCGCACAAGGTATAACCGTGCATCCGCGGCCGGATGAGCGCCATATTCGCCGTAGCGATGTGTATGCGCTACGGCCGGCCTTAGACGTGGAATTTAATATTGAAGGTTATCCTTCTGACGACTTTATTGATTTGGTCTGCGAAGTAGGTCCGGCGCAAGTGACGCTGGTGCCTGATAAGCCGGGCCAGTTGACGTCGAACCACGGCTGGGATACGCGGGCCAACCTTTCACAACTGACAGACGTCGTCGGGCGCTTTAAGGAGAAAGGCATTCGCACGAGTATCTTTATTTCGGCTGAAAGCGAAAAGGCAGAATATGCTAAGCGAGCGGGGGCTGATCGCGTAGAACTCTATACGGAGCCTTATGCGGCCAATTATGCTACCGACAGAGAGGCGGCTATACGCCCCTTTGTGGAGACGGCCAACTATGTGCGTAAAATAGGACTCGGCTTGAATGCAGGCCACGACTTGAGTTTGCAAAACCTCTCCTTCTTTCATCAGCAAATACCTTGGACTGACGAGGTAAGCATCGGGCACGCTCTGATTTCGGATGCGCTTTACCTTGGTCTGCATAATACGATTCAACAATATCTTAACTGTTTAAAGTAATCATACGATGGTATATATCTTCTTGGCTGATGGGTTTGAGGAGTCGGAGGCTTTATTGCCGGCTGATATTTTGAAAAGGGCGGGTCTTGATGTGTGCTTGGTTAGCATTACGGCGGACAAACTTGTCGCTTCGAGTCACGGCTTCAAGATTATGGCCGATGCCGTCTTTACTGAGATTGATTTGACGCAGGCCGTAGCGCTTATTATGCCGGGCGGGATGCCGGGCGCTCAAAACTTGTGCGACTTTGCTCCATTGCGCGAGGCGATTATCAAGCAAAATGAGCGCGGCGGTTTGTTATGCGCTATCTGCGCCGCCCCAATGACGCTTGGTGCTGCCGGAGTCTTGAAAGATAAGCGGGCTACGTGCTATCCGGGCTTTGAAAAATATTTGGATTGCCAAGTCTATACGGAACGACTCGTAGAAGAAGATGGCCATATCATTACAGGGCGCGGCCCCGGCGCAGCGGCCGAATTTGGTTTTACCATTGCCGAGCGCCTTACGTCGGCTAACTGTGTAGCGCAGTTGCGACAAGGTATGATTTATACGCCGACTACTTATCGGCCATAAGCATTTCCGCTCTCCTTCGTCTACATATATAACAATGTGCGCGCGATGCGTCCTGAGGTTAACAAAGCTTGTTGAGCTCAAGACGCATTATATATATAATATGTGCGCCGTCGACTGATAAGTTTTATTCAATAGCATTCTCTTTTGACTTCCACTCCGCTCCTCTCGCAAGCTATTAAATATCTGAAAGGTGTAGGCCCGCGCAGAGCCGAACTGCTCAGCAAGGAACTACATATTGAATCGCTGGGCGACTTGCTGTATACCTTTCCCTTTCGCTACATTGATCGCAGCGAAGTGCACGAGATACAAGCTTTGCAGGAAGGAATGCCTTACGTGCAAATTCGAGGCCGCTTTGTTTCCTTTAGCGAGGAAGGGGAAGGGCGCAAGAAGCGCATTTCAGCCGTGTTTACTGATGGGACGGGGTATGTGGATGTCGTTTGGTTCGCAGGTTTGAAATACGTGAAGGAAACTTTGCGTTACGACGAAACTTATTTGTTGCTCGGAACGCCGAAGCTTTTCGCCCGACGTATTTCATTTGCACACCCCGAATTGGAAAAGATTGCGCCCGATGCCCCTTTGCAAAATTTAGGCTTGCAGCCCGTTTATCATACGACGGAGCGGATGAAGAAGATGGGCTTCTCTTCAAAGTCGATGTCAAAACTGATGCAAGCCGTTTTTTCCTTAATTGAGAGTACGTCGCTGCCCGAGACTTTGCCGACGTGGTTTGTGCAAAAGCATCAGTTGATGGAGCTGACGAAGGCTTTGCTTACCGCTCATTTTCCGCCCTCTTCTGCGGCGCTCCCCGAAGCCTTACGCCGCCTCAAGTTTGAAGAACTTTTTTATTTGCAGTTGGATATTCTGCGTTATATGAAGCACCGCCAACTTTCGGTGCAAGGTTTTCGTTTCTCTAAAGTTGGTGACCTTTTTCTACGTTTCTTTCACGAACGCCTGCCTTTTGAATTAACAGGGGCGCAAAAGAGAGTGATTCGCGAAATACGCAACGATGCCGGTAGCGGGCGGCAAATGAATCGCTTATTGCAAGGAGATGTCGGCAGTGGAAAGACAATGGTGGCCTTGATGGCTTGCTTGTTGGCGCTCGACAATGGCTTTCAGGCCTGCATTATGGCGCCGACGGAGATTCTCGCCGAGCAGCATTTGGCTACCATTACGGCGTTTCTCGGCGATTTACCTGTACGCGTCGCCCTTCTTACGGGTATTGTGAAAGGCAAGGCGCGCCAAGAAATCTTGGATGGCGTAGCCGATGGCTCTGTTCAATTGCTGATCGGCACGCACACGCTAATAGAGCCGACCGTCCGCTTCCTCAACTTAGGTTTAGCCGTTATTGATGAGCAGCATCGCTTCGGCGTGAAGCAGCGCTCCCAGCTGTGGACCAAAAACACGCGCCCACCCCATATCTTGGTAATGACAGCAACGCCGATCCCGCGCACCTTGGCTATGACCGTTTACGGCGATTTAGATGTTTCTATTATTGACGAACTTCCACCCGGCAGGAAGCCCATTAAGACGGTGCATTATTATCAAGATAACAGCAGCCAACTCTATGATGGCTTGCGCTATCAGCTGGGCTTGGGGCGGCAGGCCTACGTCGTATATCCGCTGATTAAAGAAAATGCCCAAATGGATCTGAAAGCTTTGGAGCAAGGTTTCGAATCTTTGCGCGAAGTCTTCTCAGATATGGATATTGGCGTCGTGCACGGGCAAATGCGACCGATTGAGAAGGAATCAGAGATGGCCAGGTTTGTTCGGGGAGAAACGAAGATCCTCATTTCGACAACGGTTATCGAGGTTGGCGTCAACGTCCCCAATGCAAGTGTGATGGTGATAGAAAATGCCGAGCGTTTTGGCTTGGCCCAACTTCATCAATTGCGCGGACGTGTAGGGCGAGGAGCAGCTCAAAGCTACTGCATTTTAGTAACCAAACGCGAGTTGAGTAAAGATAGTCGGGCGCGTATCGGTATTATGGTTGATACGAACGATGGCTTTGAAATAGCTGAAGCCGACTTGAAGCTCCGTGGCCCCGGCGACTTGGAAGGAACAGCCCAAAGCGGACTTCCTTTTGATCTAAAGATTGCCAATATTGTGCGCGACGGCAATCTGCTGCAAACGGCTCGCGAAGCTGCCGAAGCTATTATAGAGGCAGATCCGCTTTTCGAGCAGTCGAAAAATGCTCTTTTCCGCCAGCGTCTTGATCAGTTGAGGCGTGAGAAAATAAACTTTTCAGAGATCTCTTGAGGGTAAAAGAAATCGGCAGGTACTCCGCTTATCCCACCTAATCTAAGGTGAACTCGATAAGAAAGGTTCAAGGCGAGTAGAACTGATAAAAACAGATTTAAACTTGTCAAGATCCGCGTTTTCAACCGATGAAAGCGCGACTGTTTTCGTATGCCTTCAAAACTCAGCCAACTGTTCGTGAAATTAGGCTTAGGATGTTGAGCAAACTTTCTCCTATGATCGAAAAAAGTCGCTTATAAGACAAGAACATTGCACAGGTGGAACACTCCGGACATAGATGCTTTGACAATTTCATCGTCAACTTATTAGGGGCAATTGCTGCCTATTGCCTGTTTCCAAAGAAGCCGTGCATCAATGTACAAAGGACCATTGATACACAGCTTACTTTGTTCTGAATTCGTCGAATTCACGTTAAATAGGGTGGCTTAAATAGACTAGTTGTAAAAGGTTTCTTACTTTTCTGGTAGGTCTTAGAAGGTTTTTAATAGTTTATATAGCTTGTGAGTGGGCAGTCCGACCACATTAAAATAACTTCCATCCAAATGTTCTACAGAAATCATACCAATCCAGTCTTGAATACCATAAGAGCCAGCCTTGTCAAGCGGCAGATAATTGCTAATGTAGTAATCGATCTCTTCATCTGTTATCTCGCCAAAAGTAACCTTACTCATCGCCGTAAAACTTTCTATACGAAGGTCAGTCTGTACGGTTACTCCGGTAATAACTTGGTGAGTTCGACCGGAAAGTTTTCGTAAAGTTGCTGAAGCTTCTTCAACATCACGGGGTTTTCCCAAGATTTCATTACCTAATACAACAATCGTATCGGCACAAATCAAGAGTTCATTGTTAGCCATATAAGAGCGATAGCCCGCAGCTTTTTTACGTGAGACGTACTCTGCGATTTCCTCCGCTCTCAAGGAAGACGGATAACGCTCGTCTATTCCTAAAAGAGTACGAACCTTAAAGGATACGCCTAAACGCGTGAGGAGTTCCTTCCGTCTTGGCGAATTACTCGCTAAAATCACATTGTAGCGTTTTAAATTCTCTAGCATTGTTGTTTCATTTTATATTGTTCTGTATTACCATCCGAAAGCTCGAGCAGAGCTCATCCAATGGTTTTGTGCTTTTAATATTTGCTCTATTACATCTCTAACGCATCCACATCCGCCTGGAATATGACTAATGTAAGTGGAGATAGCTTTAATCTCTGCAGCAGCATCTGCGGGACACACTGGTAGCCCGCACTCTTTCATCACTTCAAAGTCTGGTATATCATCTCCCATATATAAAACATCTTGAGGGTGCACATTTATTTGAGCACACCAATTACGAAAGACGTTGATTTTTATGACTGCACGTTGAAATATGTGCTGAACACCCAGCTGTTCATAGCGATATTTTATCGCATCACTATTACCCCCTGTAATAATAGCTAACTGCAACCCACATTTTACAGCTAACTGCAAAGCATATCCATCTTTTATATTCGCAGTACGCATAAGTCCAGCTCCATCATTTTCCATCCGCACAATATTTGTGCTGAGAACTCCATCTATATCAAAAGCTAATGCTTTAATATTTGTGAGGTCGAAGTTTATCATAACTTATAACGTTGAATGTTGTCACTAAATAACTGGTAAATTTCTTGCTCTGGTTGCCCCAATAAGGCTTTATGGAGATTTATTATGCGCTTATCATTTCGAATAGCTGGTCCGGTTTGAGCTTGTTGTGGAGAAAGCCTATGTACTTTTGAGGTTGTTTCATCTATAAGCGGTAAGAGCAGCTCAAAATCTAGACCACATTTAATCATTTCTTGCTCGGCTAAAACGTAACAATGATTTACGAAATTACAAGCAAAAACTGCCGCTAAGTGCATTCTTCTACGTTGTTCTGAATTCATTTCTACAACTCGTTCACTTATATTATACGCAATACTACTTATTAGATCCAGAGTCTTTTTGTTAGAAGCCTCGATAAAAAATGGAACAGAAGAGAATTTAACTCGTCTATCTTTTGAAAACGTTTGTAGTGGATATAATACGCCGCAATTTGGAAAGTGTTCACTGAGTAGACTCAAAGCTGTGCTCCCTGATGTATGAATTACACAACTCCCTGGATCAATCTTGCTGAGCACTTGAGCCACTTCTAGTATTGAGTCATCATTAACAGCTAAAATCAAAACATCAGCCGGAAACAAGTCCTCAATACTTTCTGTTGCTATCGTTGCTTGCTCAAAATCGCCTATCTCTTTCAATAAATTCTCAGCATGGGAAAGCCTTCTACTGCAAATTCCTGCAATAGGATAACCCGCATTTTTTAGGGCACGAACAAGATGTGAGGCTACATTTCCAGAGCCAACAATTCCTATTTTCATCCTTATTGTTGAAACCTCTTAGCTGCACGCAATAAATGTCGCATCATAGAGATTAATTCCTGTGTCTCGTCAAGCATATTTAGATATAATAATGCTGCACGT
Organism: Alloprevotella tannerae; assembly: GCA_015259305.1. Taxonomy (GTDB): domain Bacteria; phylum Bacteroidota; class Bacteroidia; order Bacteroidales; family Bacteroidaceae; genus Alloprevotella; species Alloprevotella tannerae_B. The sequence continues at coordinate 17,272 of JABZGO010000008.1, forward strand.
ATATTATTTTCTTCTCTCTGTAAGTGATCTTGCTGCGTATGTCGAATTTGAGAAAGACGACTCTTTAGAGCATTTCCTTCAACGAGGGTCTTATCAGATCCCTTAAAGTCATTTGACTTCACCATTTGCAATATACTCTCTAATAACAGATCTGTATCATTGCAAATAGGAATGAATTCATCTATCACCTCTTTGGATAATGGGGAAAAATTATTATCTACATGCTCTAAAGCTGGATCTAGCATTCGCTTTAAACTATAGATAATTTGAGTCATATTATTACTACCTAGGTGAAACCAAGTGTTCTTTTCAACAGCCAATAAATAATCAATCTTACGCATGCCTAAGATCTCTTTACGACGATACCTCTTCCACTTATTCTTCAAATCATCTAAGTCGTGCGAAGCTTGACGTAATTGGCGAATGTTTTCATGCATTACACCATTGGTGATGTTTCTAAAGATATCTCTAATGGATTCAGTGAAGTCTTCCTGCATCCTCAACACATGAGAAGACAAAAGTTCCCAAACCTCTTGCTTATTATGAGATTTTACCAACCGTCGGAAGATTAAATCAACATCTTCACTTGATTGCTTCTTTTTGAAAGCTCTATTGTTACGAATAATAACGGCTATTACAATTCCAATGACAATCAATATTCCAAAGATACCTGCGGAATGATTTATAGAAGCGATACTTAGACTTAATATAAATGCTGCGCCGGCCGTTATAAACCAGCCACCGATAACAGTAATTACACCTGTAATTCGATATACTGCTGTTTCTCTACCCCACGCCCGATCTGCTAAGCTAGAACCCATTCCAACCATAAATGCCACATAGGTTGTTGATAAAGGAAGTTGAAGAGATGTACCTATGACAATCAACAAACCAGACAAAACCAGATTCACAGAAGCTCTCACTAAGTCAAAAGTAGCTCCTTCCGGTATAATAGATTCATCTTCATTGAAGCGAGTGTTTATCCAGTTCTCAACTTTTTTAGGTATTATCTTATCTACTGTTGACGTAGCATTAATAACAGTGCGAACCATCGTTCTTGCAATTTTGGAGGAACTGAACACCTCTTCACCTTCTTGTTGACTTGCCAGATTATTGTTTGTTTCGATAACCTTCCTCGCTTTTCGCGACATACTAATAGCCAAAACCATAACAATTCCCGCCCCAATAAGAAACCACGGCTTCATTGAAACAAAAAGTGGATCAGTAGAAGGTCCGGCAAGAATACTCATAATATAAGTATGGGCATCGCTACCGTGTCGTGTGAAGTCTATGTATGATTCTAAGCCCGATAACGGCACACCAATAAAGTTGACTAAGTCATTACCAGCAAAAGCCATAGCCAATGAAAAAGTACCAAATAAGACAATGACACGAAATATATTAACCTTAAGTAAATGAAGGATCTCCATCAAAATAGTTGCTCCGACAAACAAATAAAGCAGGATTTCCCAATTATGTCCATTGATCCATTCAGGCGTCATTCCTATTGCGGCAAGAAGTTTAGTACCTTTAAGACCACTTACGAGTAAGAAATATGAGATGCAAGTAATAGCTAGGCCTCCATAGATAGCAATACTCCAGCGCAAATGCTTTTTATAATTAAAGGTGAAGATTACGCGGGCAATCCACATAACGATAAGACCCACAACAAAGGCAATAGCTACGGACAAGAATATGCTAATAATTACCTGCAAGGCTTTTCCCGTGTTAATCAAGTCAGCATAGGTATAGGCGTTATCCATCATTTTACTTAACGCTAAAGCACTACTACCTCCCAGCAGACCGAAAACCATAGAAACAGTCGTAGATGTAGGCATTCCTAGCGTATTAAATATATCCATAAGGATAATATCTGTTGCCGAGACTGCCAGGAAGATGCATATAACGTCATCAAAAGTATAATAGAGCGGGTTAATAATGCCATGTCTTGCAATATCCATCATACCAGAACTAGCAGAAGCTCCCACCAGGATACCAATCGCAGCTACAATTAGTACGACCTTGAATTTGGCAGCCCTTGCGCCTACTGCTGGGCTCATAAAATTAACTGCGTCATTTGCAACTCCCACAGATAAATCACAAATAGCCAGTATAAACAAGAATAAAAGAATGCCCAAATATAGTAGACTCATAGATGATAGTTTTGTTTAGATACGGCAAAATTACGACATTCGATGTGAAATTTCAAGTAGTGTCTTTTTTTAATTCCAACGAAGTTCCAACAAAATCAGATTATAATTATATTACTAAAATATAGTGAGGCTTTTGTTGTGCTTTGTAGAGTTGAATATTTAGGAATAACTTGATCAGATAG
>JABZGO010000090.1 GCA_015259305.1 Alloprevotella tannerae
GAGCATATACAGCGTTGGGGCCTACTCTTCTTTTTCTACTTTCAGCCGATATATGGGCAATTGGGGCTTTGTTACAAATGTCTCTACCGGACTTCCCGTCCCCAGTTCTCCCTTTGACGTCTCTACAGTTTCGATCAATGAGACTTTTGCACCTTTGTTTGGTGTCGATATGACCTTCTTAAATAATCTCTCTACACGAGTTGAGATTCGTCGCACAAGGATTTTGACCTTAAGTATGACAAATGCGCAGATTAATGAAGCACGCTCAAACGACTTTGTGATCGGAATGGGATATAAGATTCCTAACTTCAAACTCTTTGAGTCGAAGAAAGCAGTTCGCACCAAGAAAGCAAAGTCTACTAAAGAGGCTGATAAGGATAGAGGTGATGCTTTTGAATTGCGGAGTAATATAACAGGTTTTTCTAGTGATTTAAACATACGCTTCGACTTCTCTTTCCGTAGTCAAGCATCGCTTAATCGGGATATTATGACGGGCTTGTCTCAGGCTACCAGTGGTAATAGGGCCTTGCAATTAAGCTTTAGTGCCGACTACGCACTTAGCCGTTTGCTGACGCTCACGCTTTATTATGATCGACAAATGAATCGTCCTTTGTTGACGTCGGCTTCCTATCCTACGACTACACAAGACTTTGGCGTGAGCTTAAAGTTTAGTTTGAATCATTAGCGCAAACTCTTGAATAACAAGCGGGCGGAAACCACATGCTAAATAAAGGCATAGGTTTCCGCCCGCTGGTTTTAGAGATACGATGTTTCTTAGTTCTACTATTTGATTCTCGTTACATTGCTATATGTCTTTTTTAGTAATGCAGCTAAGCTTTCGTGACATATGTCCGTTTTGCCTTTCCATCGATAGGCTTTGCCTTTCGTTGTGATGATAATTCCTGCAAATTTTGGCGTGTCTGTGATCGAATATTCTGCATCTTTAGTACGAAATTTTAATGTGTTGCTTTTTGCAGAATAAGTAAAGTCTGTCTTTGTGTTAGCGGCTATTTCAGGATAATAGAATTCTACAAGTCCTTCTTCATTTCTGATGGCATAGTGTAGTGTATGATCATCCAGACTATATAGTATAATGGTTTTCAGCTTACTGTCTACATAAAATTTTAAAAAGCTCGTTACATTATCATCATCAAGGTCTATAGTCGTAGCATGTGTTTCGACCATTTTGTCCCCTTCCAAGTTGTTTATCGTTGTAAAATACAACGGCGCACTTGAATCTTCTTTCCGGGCGTTAACAAGCAATGGTTTGTTATCTTCTATCATATAGGTAGATACCTCATACCAAGTTCCGGCTCCCCGCGTCAGCGTGTTCAGTGTCTTGTCATCATTATCAATGGTAAATATGCCGCAGTTTCCGTGTGTCAACTCAGAAAGTTCCGGGCTCAACTTAAAACCTTTATCTGACGCTAAGAAGATCTTAAACGAAGGAGTATGATTCCAGCCATGCAATCCGTCCATAAGGGCAAAATCTTTTATCCCGTCAAAGTTGAAATCACTGTAGAAAAGCACACTATGTTCCCCATAAGGCCCTTCAGCAATATTAGACCTCATCTGATTGTCGTGCAGTTCATACGAGATCTCATCAGCGTCAACGCGAATCAGTTCCTCGTTCGTCTTGCGATCATATACCGCCACCCATCCTCCGCAATAAGGCTTGGTGTTGTCGGATATGAAAACCTTTCCATAATATTGATCTGAAAAATCATCGATCTTAAACGTTACCTGACCCCAACTTGGAAGTAAGTAGCCAAAGAGTGCGACAAAAAGAAGTAAAATCCTTTTCATAAACATCGTTATTTAATCGTTCGTCACTTATCAAGCTTATTTGAAGCTGCTACTTTAGTTCTACTTTGTCAATTCTAAATCATCAGACGATTGTCTTAAGAAAAATAGCACAAACTAAGTAGCCTAAATGTAGGCATACCAAGTTCAAAGATCGCATATCTTCATTAGTTGCCGTATGATACATTATCAAATGCTTCCTTTAGCAGTGTTGCCAAGCTGCCTTTTCGCCTCTTGGGGCTTCCTTTCCACTGATAAGTCTTGCCTTTAGTGAGAATGGTAATCCCCGCTATACCGTTCACGTCGGTAATTGTGTATTCCGTATCCTTATTCCAAAAGGACAATGCATTCTTTTTGCGAGAATAATAAAAGTCTTTTTTACCCTCTTTGTTTAAATCCGGATACAAAAGTTCAAACTCTCCATTACTTTTTGTGATGGTATAGTAGAGCTGCCGACCATCTCCGCTGTAAAGGATAATGTCTTTGTTCTGCTTGTCTACATGAAAAGTGAACAGAGACTTTATATATTCACTTTCAATGTTGAACGTGGTAGTGCTCTTTTCTACCATTTTCTTTCCATCCCATTCTTCCGTAGTAATGATATTGATAGGTTCGTTGCGTACATCTTCTATTAGCGTGCGAATGAGAAAGGGTTCGTTGTCTTTGACAATATAAGTGGAAAATTTGTGCCAACCATAGCCATCTTTGGTCATCGTTGATATTGTTTTTTCCTCTTCATCGACTGAAAACATACCGCAGTTTTCTTGCACCAATTCCGTAAATCCCGAACTAAAAGTAAAGCCATTGTTTGACGCTAAGAAGATTTGAAATGAAGGTCCGTGATAGCAGCCGTGTTGTCCATCCATAAGCGCAAAATCTTTCTTCCCGTCGAAGTTAAAGTCTTCATAAATCAGCACACTATGTTCTCCATAAGGGATTTCAGCTATGTTTGCCTTCAACTGATAGTCGTGTAGATCAAAAGAGAGTTCATCGGCGTCTACCTGAATCAGTTTCTTGTTTGTCTTGCGGTCATATACGGCCACCCAGCCTTCGCTAAAGACCTCTGAAGTGTCAGAGAAATATGCTTTTCCGTAGTATTTTTCAGAAAAGCCATCAATCTTGAATGTTACCTGCCCAAAGCCTGAGATGATGCAGCTCCAAAGCGCGAAGAAAAGGAATAGTACTTTTTTCATAAACAACGATTATTTATTGTCGGTCATTGATAATTTTTTATTGTATGTAGAGATTGCAGCCTGACTACATCTTTTCCGGGCAATCGGCCGCTCGTATGAAGTAGAACTTGAGCAAGTCTAGCGATACGAAACATCTTCTAAAAGTGGTGCAAATGTCTCTTCCGGGCAAAGATAGTATAAGCAGACAGCAATGAGGTTGGTTTTTCTCGTTTTCGATAAACTATTTTAGGCAAATATAAGATCTCTTTTGGGGTTCACGGCTTCATTTTTCAGACTTTTACCCTTTCCTGTTTTTATTATGTGAGCATCAGAAGTGCGTAAATAGGGAAATCTGAGATAATATATTGCTGCAATATCAAACAGGCTCTGAAAGCAGAGCGATCCGGAATTATAAACACAGTAGGAAGTTCCCAATTCAGAGAGAGGCGGTTGTGCTTGTTTATCTTTTCATCGTGAGCGTACGAATGTCCTTTCACGATGGTACGACCTTTTTATCGTGAGCGTATAATCGTACGATCACGATGATAACTTCGCCAACCTTACGCTTGAGCGACGAATTTAGACTTTACTTGCCGTAATTTCTAATTTTGCAGCTCGCCATTCCAGCTTCATTGCAGCCGGGTGGCTTGAAGAGGCGCAATAACCAGTAGGGGATATTTCCTGACTAATATGTAGCATAAGTAGCATTAGACAAGAGGGGGTAAAAACAAAAAGCAACGTGGATCGGTAGCAGGCGTATAGCTTCGGATGTTGATGTTTCTTTTGCCTTGTAGCTTTTTCTCGACCGGAAGCGCTGACGACGTAGGCAGTAGGTGCTCAGAAAATCGTATCTTTGCATACTATATGTAGTACAACTGTGTACGAGGAGAGCTACAATTATGATATATCCGGAAAATTTTGAGCAAAAAATAGGCTTTGATGAGATCCGCACTTTGCTGAAAGGGCGCTGTATGTCGACGCTTGGCACGGAATGGGTCGATCATCAAGTGCAATTTATGACTGATTACGACAGCATCTTAAAGGCATTGGCCCAAGCGCAGGAGTTTGCCCGCTTCTGCGAGACGGAAGACGATGTCTATGAAGAAAATTTCTTTGATCTTCGCCGCCCTTTGCTACGTATTCAGCCCGAAAATACGCATTTGGAAGAGTTGGAATTGTTTGACTTGAAGCGGTCCTTGATGACCATTCACGCACTCACATCTTTCTTTTGCAAACACAACGAAGAGGACGCTTACACCTATCCCGCTTTGGCTGAAATGGCGACCGGCATTGTGGCTTTTCCGAATATCATTCGTCGGATAGACGAGGTGCTGAATAAATATGGGAAAATAAAAGACACCGCTTCGCCCGAATTGCTCTCCATTCGCCATCAAGCGGAAGTGACGGTCAGAAGTATTTCCCATAACTTGCGCACGATTATCAGCGATGCCCAAAAAGACGGCTACATAGATCGCGACGTAACTCCCACGCTGCGCGATGGACGTTTGGTCATTCCCGTAGCTCCTTCCGTGAAACGCAAGATTAAAGGTATCGTACACGATGAGAGTGCTACCGGAAAGACCGTTTTCATTGAGCCGGCCACGGTTGTCGAAGCCAATAATCGCGTCAGAGAACTAAAAGCTGCGGAGAAGCGGGAGATTATCCGAATCCTTTCCGAATTGAGCAAGGAGATCCGCTTGCACATCCCCGACCTTTTGGCCTCTATGCATTATTTGGCCCATATCGATTATTTGCGCGCATTGGCAAATTTCGCGACTTCCTTTTCCGCCACTGTGCCGCAGGTGCACAAATATCCCTGCTTGGATTGGGTGCAAGCCGTGCATCCGCTGCTTCAGCAGGCCTTAAAGAAGCACGGTGCAAAGCAAGTGCCTTTAGATGTGACCCTCAAAGGCAAAGAACGCCTCCTGCTGATTTCCGGCCCGAACGCCGGCGGCAAGTCCGTTTGCTTGAAAACGATCGGACTCCTACAATATATGCTCCAATGCGGTATGCCCGTGCCGATGCGTGAGAACTCTAATGTCGGAATCTTCAAAGACATCTTCCTAAGTATAGGTGACGAGCAGGATATTGAGAACGAATTGAGTACTTACTCCTCTCACCTCTTAGGTTTGAAGGAGATGATGAAGCGCAGCAACGCCAAAAGTATGCTGCTGATAGACGAGTTTGGTAGCGGAACGGAACCTCAGATCGGCGGCGCTTTAGCTGAGGGAATCTTAGACCGCTTTGTGCGCAATGGAACTTATGGTGTGATAACGACACACTATCAGAATCTGAAAAACTACGTTGATGCTTGCCCGACGGCTGTAAATGGTGCGATGCTCTACGATCGTTCGCGTATGCAGCCGCTGTTTATGTTGCGCATAGGCCATCCCGGTAGTTCGTTTGCCATAGAAATTGCGCGCAAGATCGGACTACCGGCTGAAGTCGTGGCTTATGCCGAATCGCTTGTCGGTAAAGATTACGTGATGAGCGATAAGTATCTGCAAGATATAGCGCGCGATAAAATGTATTGGGAGACCAAGCGCGAAAAAGTGCATCGGCAAGAGAAGCAATTAGAGGCTACACTGGCCAATTACGAGCAAGAAGTAGAACAATTTAAGGCACAAAAGAAGAGCGTTATAGCTCAAGCCAAGGCCGAAGCGCAAGAATTGCTCCAGCAATCTAATGCTAAGATTGAAAATACCATTCGTGCTATCCGCGAAGCTCAAGCAGATAAGGAGCGAACCAAAGAAATCCGAAAAGAATTGTCGGACTTCAAAGAAACATTGAGCGCCACTGATGACAACGATGCCGACATTCGTCGCCAATTAGAGAAGATCAAACGTCGCCAGCAGCATAAGCGCAACCCTAAAACGTCTCCTGGCAAGACAGAATCGAGCGCTGCGCCTACAAAGTCGGTAGGGGAGCAAGCGGTCGTGCGGCGCGATTTTCACGAAGGCGACTTCGTTCGCCTGAAAGGACAGACCACCGTGGGGCGTATCGAGCATTTGCAAGGCCGACAAGCAAAGATTCTTTTCGGTAGTATGTATACGGCTGTACCCACAAGTAGGTTAGAGCCGGCCGAAGCGCCACAGACGGAAAAAATAACCCAAGTGGCGACGTTTATAAGTAAAGATACGCGCGACGCTGTTTATCAAAAGAAATTGCATTTCCGTCCGGAGACGGACCTGCGAGGGATGCGCGCCGATGAAGCTTTAGAGGCGGTTACACATTTCGTTGACGACGCAATTCTATTAGAACAACCACGCGTGAGAATCTTACACGGTACAGGTACAGGGGCATTGCGCGAACTGGTACGCCAATATTTGAAAACCGTGCCCGGCGTTAAAACGTTCAGGGATGAACACGTACAGTTTGGCGGTGCAGGTATTACAGTCGTAGAATTTGAATAAAGCAGTATTTATGCCTATTCCCTTATTAAAATATGCGATAGACAAAGACGTGGTTGCCTTTACCACAACCCGAGAGGGTGGTGTAAGTGAGGGCAATTACGGACGTTTTAATCTCAATCCTTATTGTGGTGATTCGCCTGTACACGTCAAGGAAAATAAAGTCCGTCTTTGTGCACAATTAAATATAGAAGAAGAGCGCCTAATCTTGCCGCATCAAGTACATAACGATGCCTCGCTGATTATTGATGAGTCCTTTTTCGCACTTTCTTCCCTACAACGCACTGCGGCTTTGGAGGGCGTAGATGCACTTATTACCCGACAGCGCCAAACGTGCATCGGCGTCTCTACGGCTGACTGTGTGCCGATTTTGCTCTTTGATCAGAAACAGCGCGTTGCAGCAGCTGTTCACGCCGGTTGGCGAGGCACGGTGAAAAAGATCGTCTCCAAAACTTTAGAAACGCTCTTTTCATCGTTTCAAACGCGGGCAGAGGACGTAAAAGTCGTGATTGGACCGAGCATTTCTCAACCCGTCTTTCAAGTAGGACCGGAAGTTTATGACGCCTTTTGCGAGGCAGGGTTTCCGATGCAAAATTTCGCTTACTCGCAACAAGATAAATGGTATATTGACCTTTGGGGGGCGAACCACTATCTCCTTGATAAGGCCGGCGTTCCTTTAGAAAATATTCAAGTAGCAGGCATTTGTACTTATCAAAACCACGAAGAATATTTTTCGGCCCGTCGCTTGGGTATCGATTCCGGTCGCTTATTTACCGGTATTTTACTTTTATAAACGAATAGGTATAAACTTTTCATCACAAAATGAAACTC
>JABZGO010000091.1 GCA_015259305.1 Alloprevotella tannerae
AGGTGGGTCTCATTATTTTAACCTTACTGGGTCTAAAATACTTGCCAGGGTGGGTCAAATTAGTGTGGCTTTTCCAAGTGACGACTGTGCTATCTTTATGAACCATACCAACCTCATCATCGAGAACTGCGCCGTTAATACCAAGGGCACCGGCTCCGGAGGCGTGGGCATTGCGGGAAATTATCCCGAAGACAAATCCACGCTCACCATCAAAGGCGATTGTACGCGTGTAACGGAAGAAGGTAAGGGTGGCTCCATTTGCTCCATCGTGAAGCTTACCCTCGACGGCTGCGCGGTTACTCAACCTAAAGGAGCAGCATTTGATGCCTCGCTGCAAGGCGTCGCACTCAACTGCGAGTTGGTAAAGAGCAAGGTGGTGATTGAGAAAACCCCGTCTGCCATCGGACACGTTACGACAGATGCGCTCGCAGCCAAGCAAGGCATCTATACGGTCAGCGGCGTGAAGCTCAACGGCGAGGTAAAAGATCTGCCGAAGGGTATATATATTGTCAATGGAAAGTAGTCTGTGAAGAAGTAACCTTGTAATGAGTGGTGGTTGATGATCAACAACCATTACACCTAAATAAAGCCTTCCGCCCTCAAGAGTAGGGCGTGGAAGGCTTTTTTTATAAATGCCAGCATAGGTCGTTTTGCCGGAGTCTGCAAAGTGCTTGTAAAGTTTGCGTGTCGGTATAAGAAGCTTACCGGAGTTGCTTAGGCGAACTCCTGATAGTTTCTTATACCGCACTCACATAAATTATCTTTTAAATCGAAATTCATTCTTATCGAATCTAAGTCTACATCTACTATATATATAATGTGAGGACGTCTGATGAGGCTTTGCATTTAGTGCTTCTTGGAGTGAAGCGTGATGATGGGGATAATCATTTCCTCCATCGATATCCCGCCGTGTTGGAACGTACCTTTATAATACTGCACGTAGTAGTTGTAATTGTTTGGGTAGGCAAAGAATTTGTTGCCCTCAGCAAAAATATAGTTTGAAGAGATGTTCGGTCGCGGTAGTCCATACTGTTCCGGTTCGCGCATCTCAAATACTTCCTTCTTATTGTAGCCCATATTTTTGCCGACCTTATAGCGCAGGTTCGTATTGACGTTCTTGTCGCCGACAACCTTTATCGGCGCATCTACGCGAATGCTGCCATGATCGGTCGTGATCAGGATATCGTAGTCTAAAGAAGCCAGATACGTAAAGAGGTCCTTAATAGCCGTATGCTTGAACCAACTGAGCGTGATGCTGCGATAGGCAGCCTCGTTAGAAGCCAGTTCGCGCACCATTCGAGATTCCGTGCGGGCGTGACTAAGTATGTCGATGAAGTTGATCACCAAGACATTCAGCGGCGCGTGAGTCACTTTGCGGAACTGACCTAAGAAGCGATCGGCAGCAACAGAGTCATTTAGTTTATGATAGTGGAATACTTCGCGCCGACGGAAGCGTTCCATTTGGTGCCGAATCAGCATTTCCTCGTTTAAGTTCTTTCCCTCTTCCTCTGATTCCTCAACCCAGAGGTCGGGATACATCTTTCTGATTTGTTCCGGCATCAATCCGGCAAACAAAGCGTTGCGAGCATATTGCGTAGCCGTAGGCAGGATGCTGAAGTATAAGCTTTCTTCGATGTCATAATCCTCAACGAGTTCCTGACTAAGCATTCGCCACTGATCAAAGCGGAAATTGTCGAGCACGAGTAAAAAGACCTTGCGCCCTTTGCTCAAGCGCGGAAAAACGTAGCGCTTGAAAATGTCCGGGCTAATCACGGGGCGCGTCTCTGCATTGTTGACCCAATCCTCGTAGTGCTTACGAACGAAGCGCGAGAACGTTAAGTTTGCTTCCTCCTTCTGTTGTTGCAGCAATTCGTTCATTGCACTGTCTGTCTCCGACAGTTCCAGCTCCCAATAGACCAACTTCTTGTATAATTCGATCCATTCTTCCGGCGTCGAAGAGTCGTTCATCTGCGCCGCAATATTGGCAAACTCTTGCCGATAAGAAGACTGCGTGACCTCCGTGACGATCTCCCGCTGATGGATGTTCTTTTTCAGCACAAGCAAGATCTGCATCGGGTTAACCGGCTTTAGCAGATAGTCGGCTATCTTTGCGCCGATGGCCTGATCCATTATGTCCTCAGCCTCGTTCTTCGTAACCATAACGACTGGGACGTTAGGTTGCACCTCTTTAATACCCGCCAGCGTTTCCAAACCTGAAAGTCCGGGCATATTCTCGTCTAAAAGAATGAGATCATAAGCATTTTTGCCACACAAATCTATGGCGTCCGTTCCGTTAGAGCAGGTTGTGACGTCGTAGTCTCTTTTCTGCAAAAACATAATATGAGCGTGGAGCAAGTCAATCTCATCATCGATCCACAATAAGCGTCCCTGTGTCATCGTTAGTTGGTTTTTATGTTGTTGTTATCTGCGTCAGCGCGTTTTTCTACAAGGATCAGCGCATCCTTAACGGCTGTTACTTTAATATAAGTTCCCTCTTCAATAAATCCGGAAACCGATTTGACCTCCACATCAGCTCCGTTGATGCACGCATTGCCTATCAATGCGAGTCGCGTGAGGGCTTTTCCCTCGTCGCCGGGTTTTACGGAGAGTTGCGCCGGCGTAGCATTCGTTCCGTCTATGTTCGCGTGGAGTGACAGGCGCTCAATCGTGCGCGACTTGGCCAACCAACGAAAGAAGAACAGTACGACAACGATAGATCCAAACAAAGCCAGCGTAGCCCAGAACGCCCCATAATAATAGTAGACCAACGAATCGGCGATTACGACACACACCGTGGCCGCAATACCTGTGATGCCGAAGCCCGGAACGATGAAAGCTTCAATCGCAAATAAGACTAAAGCGAGCAGCGCAAAAATGATAATGAGCAAAAGGGGAGACATATCGTAAACTTTTTATTTGTTCCAACTGAAGTGTTCAAACCATCGGTCGCCTGTCGCGCGTTGACGTCAACTGCCGGCGCACCGTGCATTTAGTAAGCTTCGCGATATTTATTTTCGTCCTTATCCTCCAATACGGAGAGATAAGAAGTGTAGCGCGAAGGCGCCAGACGATGCTCTTCCAAGGCCTTTAAGACCGCACAACCCGGCTCGTGCGTATGCGTACAATCATTAAAGCGGCAATCGTGTGAGAGTTCGAAGATCTCTCGAAAGTAGTGCGCCACTTCCGCACGCTCCATATCAAACGTGCCAAAGCCTTTAATGCCCGGGACGTCAATCAAAGCGCCCCCCTCCGGCAGTTCATACATCTCGCTGAAGGTCGTTGTGTGCATTCCCGTCTCGTGTGCTTCCGAAATGGCCGCCGTTTTGACGTTTGCCGTTGGGATAAAAGCATTGAGCAGCGTACTCTTGCCTACGCCCGAATGGCCGGCGAGTAGAGAAAGACGGCTGCCCAAGCGTTCGCGCAAGGCCGGTAGTCCGTCGCCCTCGGTTGCCGAGACACAAAAGCAATCATAGCCTATCGCACGGTATAAAGTCGACCAATAAGAGAGTGTCTCGCGCTCCTCCGGCCCTAAATCGTCGGTCTTGTTAAACACGATGATGACCGGCACCCGATAAGCTTCAGCCGAGGCCAAGAAGCGATCGATGAAGGTGGTCGATGTTTCGGGGCGCGCTATCGTAACAAGGAGCAAGGCCTGATCGAGATTGGCCGCCAGAATCTGACTCTGCTTTGACAAGTTCGACGCCCGGCGAATCACGTAATTGCGCCGGTCGTCGATAGCGTTGATAAGCGCCGTTCCGTCGCCCGTCTCCACGATTGTCACCCCATCGCCCACAGCAACAGGGTTGGTGGAGCGAATCCCTTGCAAGCGAAATTTTCCTTTCACCTTGCAAGCCACGATGCGGCCATCGTCAGTGCGGACATCATACCAGCTGCCCGTGCTGCGCACAACTACTCCGTGCACTATGCCTATACCGTCATGATTTCCTTGTTCTTCTCTGCGAGCAAGGTATCTACTTGTTTTACTTTGCGGTCGTGAATCTTCTGCAAGTCAGCTTCCGCATCTTTTTCAGAATCTTCGCTCAAGCCGTCTTTAAGCGCTTTTTTCAGCTTATCGTTGCCCTCGCGGCGCGCATTGCGAATCGCCATCTTCGCCTCTTCTCCCTCTTTGTTACACTGCTTAGCCAGCTGCTTGCGGCGCTCCTCTGTCAGTGCGGGGATAGCCAGGCGTATTACCTCGCCATTGTTTTCGGGCATGATGCCCACTTCAGAGTCAATAATAGCCTTTTCGATCGGCGCAAACATACTTTTGTCCCAAGGTTTGATCGCAATGGTGCGTGCATCCGGCGTCGTGATGGCCGCCACGTTGTTCAGGGGCATCATTGAGCCATAGGAGTTAATGCGTATAGCGTCCAAGATATGCACATTAGCACGTCCGGCACGTATTTGTGCCAGCGTTTCTTCGAGGTGCATTACGCTTGCGTCCATTTTTTTCTCGCAATCAGCGAGGCATTTTTTTACGTCGAACATATTTATAGGTAAATGATGATTTGTTGGGCGAAGATACTGATAATATCCGATTTTGCAACCTTTGCGAAGTAAAATTCTTTTGTGGACCGCCGTTTCGCCATGCTTGGCCGCGCCTCGGCTCGCCTCGCACTGAGCCGGCGGCGGGTGGCGCGGGCGCTGCGTAGGCGGCTTGCGGCGATGCAAAAAGGTCGGTTACCGGTGATTCAAAACGGCGGTGCCTATCGTTTGGCAGCAGCAAACCATCGTTTGGAGCGAGCAAACGATCGTTTGCCGGGAGCAAATCATCGTTTGGCGGCAGCAAACGAAGCGGCGATGAGGGCTTGCCGCCGAATGAGCCGACTGCTTTCGCCAATTTTCTGCCCCAAACCATCCGTTCTCCGCTTATCATGTTGCGTCCACAGCGCTTGCCGGCGGGGCTTGCAAGTGGCAGTCTGAGACAAGCACGATACGTAGACGAGGGTTGGCTTTGTTTGACCTCAAAAGACCGTCTTATCTCCCCTTTTCTTTGTCGACAAACAGCCCGTCGGCAACTTTATGCCCCTTTGCTAAAAGCGCCTTGATTCGATTGACAAATTAGCGAAACTACACTACAAAAAAGGTAAAAAGCATGTGTTTCCCTTTGTCCGTCACACCATATCTTCTATCTTTGCACCTTGTATTATCATAGGCATATTTAGACTATATGAAGAATTATTCTTTAGTTGCTCTGATGTTTTCTTTGCTCTTCCTCTTTGGAAGTTGCAGCGCAGATCTCAATACAGACGATGATAGCAATACCGGCGACTGCATAATTACTGCCGTAAAACTTGGCGATTTGAAGCGTCCTTATCATACGCTTACGGCTTCCGGAAAGGATACGGTCATTGTGGCTATGTTGGCCGGCGCAAAGTATCCCTTTAGTATAGATCACGCGAAGGCGCAGATTTTTAATGTGGACTCGCTGCCTATGGGCGTTGATGTGTCCCGCACGCGCTTTGCCAAGATTACGGCCACGGGCTCGCTGAGTATCCAATCGCTGATTTCGGGTAAAGATACGGCGTTTGTGGAAACCGATAGCTTGGACTTCCGCCAACCGCGCGTGGTCACGGTCTATGGCCGCGACGGCGTTTCGCGCCGCAAATATACGCTGAAGGTTAATGTGCATAAGGAGGCCGGCGATTCTTCTACGTGGAAGCAGCTCGTCAGCGGCAACTCGCTGCTTGCTTCGGCCGAGGTGATACGCGCATTCTTGGTGAACGGCGAAGCATACTTGTATGCGCTGATTGGCATGCAAAACTTCCTGCTCAAATCTCCGCTTACTGACCTCTCTAACTGGACGCAGACGGCTATTTCAGATGGTAGCATCGCGCCAGCTTCCATACATTATTATAATGGAGCCTTTTACGCTACGCGCGGAACGTACGTGGTGAGTAGTACGGACGGCTTGACGTGGTCGCCAATGGGCAATGTGCAACCGATTGCGCAGCTCTTAGCCGTTGGTGAGCCGGGCTTCGTGGGGCTCACGAGCGGCCAATTGTATAGCAGTACGGATCGTATAAATTGGACAACTGACAATATGGATACGCCAAGCGAGTTGCCTGATGCGGAACTTGACGGACTGGCCTTGCAACCACAAGAGGGGAGCAACTTTGACCGCTTCCTGCTGGTCGGACAGCGTGATGGTGCCGCTCGTGTTTGGACGCGCTATATCGATAAAACGAATGCGGAGGTTTTTCCTTGGCTGTATCTCATCACAGATGCCGGTAACAAGCAGCCTTGCCCCGCATTACGCAACATTACATTGCAACCTTATGCCGGCGGGGCCTTACTCGTTGGCGACGGAAGCGATGGTAAGCCGGCGCCGTTCTACTTGACGGAAGACGGCGGGCGCACTTGGAATCCGAATGCTTTGAAGCGCCCCAATGATGCTGCGGCTACGCACTGCTCGGCTTTAGTGGTCGGTGGCGAAGTATACTTGTTCTGTAGTGGTAGTGGTAATGTCTGGAAGGGCAAACTCAATCGCGCTGCTTGGACAAAGCCACAATATAGCTTTATGAAAAGAATACGATAATACATGCTAAGACATACGTTCCTCCTGCTGTGCTGTGCGCTCCTTCCTTTCGGACTGTCGGCGCAGGATGACGATAACTTCTATCGCCTGGAATTGGGTGGTGGGGTTGGTGTCGGCTTTGGCTTGAACGATGTCAATAGTAAGTTTTACGGACAGAGCCAACTCGCGGCCGGCTTGCTGGCGCGCTTTCCGCTCAATCCGCGTATGGCGATCAAGTTGGGTGCGAATTATTTCAAGCTTTCCGGATCGACGGATAAAATCAATGATTTCTATCCGCAAAATCCTGCGATGTCGGGGCCGGGGCGCCTTATATATAAGATGAGTGGCGACTTGTACGACTTCGCAGCTTTGTATGAGTTGCACTTTCTTCCGTACGGCTGGCAGCAAGGCTATCAAGGCTTTAGTAGAGTGACGCCTTACATTCAGATGGGTATGGGTGTCACGTATG
>JABZGO010000092.1 GCA_015259305.1 Alloprevotella tannerae
CCGCGTTGCAGATCGAATGGTGTCGCGCGGAGCCGGCGCCCCACAGCCTGATGCTTCGCTCCCTCTTTTCTGCTTCTTCGCCTTTATCCTTACCCATCGAATATCGGTCATGCAAAGAATCAAAGTCGGCTTCCAAAGTTTTTTATCGTGAGGTGAAACCTTTTTTCTCACGAGCGCAAGCCTTTTTTCTCGTGATGTGAAGCCTTTTTTCTCACGATAACAAGCGCCGCAACGCCTTTTTCGTCACTTGCCGGACTATGTCTGCGCCGTATTTTTCCGGCCATTAAAATTTATTATCGCACCTTCGTTTTTGCACTGTGTCATTTTCGGCGTGCCAAGCCCATACTTCCGCATCATAGCCAAGCGGGAAGTATGCGCCGATGCTCCGTGCGGATTGATATTTAGCCCTCCCTTGTCCTTATCCCCAAAAGAGTTATGTAATCGTAGGACAAAAGAAAAAGGAATTTCGGCGCAATAGTCGAAATTCCTTTTTGCTACTCATCAAAGTTTATATATCCGTCTTTGTCCTTGCGCCCTAATCTTGTTCGGGTGAGATGATTTCTTCTACTTTGTCAATGATCAGTTGGGGCAAAATGTCGCGTAGACAGCGGAAATCACCATATCGACACGGCGCATTGCCGAAGATGGAGCAGGGGCGGCAATGCAAGTCTTGTTGTACTACGTTTTCCTCCGCTTGATGATAGCCCATAAAGCCGGCAAACGGGTGCGTCTGCCCCCAAATGCTGACTACCGGACAGCCTACGAGCGAGGCCAGATGCATATTGCCGGAGTCCATCGAAACCATAGCGTTTAGTCGTGCCATCAATTGCAGTTCTGCATCCAATCCTTTCAGCAGGTCGCATACGAAAACCAATCTTTCAAAGCCTTTGCCCCAAGTTGGGCGCAGCATTTCCATCTCCTTCCTGCTGCCAAAGACGAACAAGCGTCCGTGGGGATGCAACTCGAAGTAGAGCTGCACGACCTCCGTCATCTGCTCCAAAGGGTAAATTTTCCCCTCGTGGGCTGCAAAGGGCGCAAGGCCCAGCCAAGGTTCGTGCAGGGTGTCGGTGGAGAATGGGAAAGGGAGATGCAGCGCGTCGCCACCCAATTTTAAGCGTTCAAAGTTGAGCTTTACGGGTAGGCCAAGGCGCGCTAAGGTTTCCGCATAAAGCGCAAACGAGGTGGGTAGTGGGCGAAAGATTTTGTGCTCCACGAGCAGGCGCTTCTCGCGTCGGTGCTTGTCGATCACGGCTACGCGCTTGCCGCGCAAACGCAGAAAACAACGCAGGATTTTTGTGCGTAAGACGTCGTGCAAATCGGCCACGGCATCGCAATCTATAAAAGGCGCTGTGCGCGAGAGTTGCCATAGGCCGCGCAGACCGCGATACGTTTTGCGAATGTCGGCTCCGAAGAATTGCACATTGGGCGCTATGTGCTTGAAAAGCGGGGCGAGGAAAGGCTGCGAGGCAACGGTAATCTGCATTTGCGGATACTGCGCAGCCA
Source organism: Alloprevotella tannerae (assembly GCA_015259305.1). GTDB lineage: Bacteria > Bacteroidota > Bacteroidia > Bacteroidales > Bacteroidaceae > Alloprevotella > Alloprevotella tannerae_B. The sequence goes on from JABZGO010000092.1 coordinate 1,504, forward strand.
AGGATGCGACAACCGGAACGGTCATAGCGACATCGCCCAAGGCTGAAAAACGCAAGATCAGCAGGCGACGAGGAGGCTTAACTACCGGCGAGGCAGACATTGTGAAAAGTGGGCGAGTGGGGCAAACTTTTACTTGCCTTTTGCGCCGTAGAGTATGGGGTTGGTTGCCGGATCGTTGTACATCTTCATCTGTTTGTAGAGCTTCATGTACTTACGCCCTTCGGCAATGTCCGTGAGCAAGGTATCGAGCGCACCGGTCAAATCCTGCTTTTGCTCGCACAAGACGGCCAGTTTCGCTTGGCAACGCTCGCGGTGGGCAGCATCGGCTTCCTGACGCGAAGCCTGCTCCTCCATATGGTAGATCTTGAGGTAGAGGATGCTGAGTCGATCCACGGCCCACGCCGGCGTTTCGGTGTTGAGTGTAGCCCCATCAAGCGGGCGCACATCCTTGTAGGTCTCCAAAAAATAATGATCGATCTGCTCCACAAGGTCGGTGCGGTCCTGATTGCTCTTGTCGATGCGGCGCTTGAGCGCGAGGGCCTCAACCGGATCTATGTTCGGGTCACGTATAATGTCCTCCATGTGCCACTGAACTGTGTCGATCCAGCATTTACGATAGAGGGCCGCTTCGATTGTATTGGCCGGATGAGGATTTACAAAGTCTGCGTCTATATTATCTGTCTTATGGTAGTCGTCGACCGCGGTGCGGAAGATTCCCCAAGCCTTTTCGGTGAATGTCATAGGACTCTTATTGTATAATACGTTGTGCTTATAATAAAATTATATTTATCAAGGTAGGGCAAAGTTACGCTTTTTGTCGAACATTCCCAAGTTTGCGAAGCCTTATTCGCTACTTCTCCCTTTCTTCAGGTCCTCTTCGCGCTTATTTTTAGAGAAAAGTAGTTTGTTGTGTCCTTTCTTATGCCTTTTTTTCTGCTTTGAAATACGTAAAAAAGATATTGTTTATTCTTTTTCTCTTGGTTTTATTTTGTGGTTCGGAAACTTTCTCTAAATTTGCCGACGTTCGCTTGCTGAAAAGCACACGCCGCGGCGCCTCGGTTTGACCTAACCGGCGCCGGACTGCTATGCCGACGCCGAAAACACAATGAAAAACGGCGCCTATCCGGCGAAAGACAAAACCTATACGACACAGGGCACCACAGATTGAGCCAAAGATAAAATCTATCCGACGCAGGACGCCGCTGATCGAATCACAGACGAATCTCAAACTTACAATACTCACTAACTATGAAACGTTTATTCCTCTCAGGATTGTTGGCGCTGGCCTTCTTCTCAACAGAAGCCAGACGCATTCCGCAACCTGAAGCTGCGCAGTTGGCAGCAAAATTCTTGCAAGCAGGACCGCAAAAACGAATGATTCGCGCTCTGCTTCCTACACCCAAACACTTAATGGCAAAAGGTCAATCTGCCGAGCAGGCTCCCTTTTACGTCTACAATGCAGAAGGGGGCAAAGGCTTTGTGATCATCTCCGGCGATGATGCCGTCGGCACCGTCTTGGCTTATGCCGATACCGGCCAATTCTCATTCACGGATGCACCGGAAAATCTCCTTTTCTGGATGAAAGTCTACGCGCAGCGCATAGCTGCCATTGAGGAGGATGAGCCCGGAGCGCCTACCGCGCCGGCTGCTCCACAAGCCGTTGTGGGCCCATTGCTCGGAGAGACGAAATGGGGGCAGGACACGCCGTATAATAACAATTGCCCGACGTGGGTAGATAATGGGAAGACCAGACATTATTATGTAGGCTGTGTGGCAACTGCTTGTACGCAGATAATGCGTTTCCATAAGTATCCGCAGCACGGCACGGGTTCGCATTCATATAAGATGGACGGACAAACGCTGTCGGCCAACTTTGCGGATGCTACTTACGATTGGGATAAAATGCTGCCCAACTAAGCCGGCGAATATACCGACGAGCAAGCCCGGGCGGTGGCTTCGATCGCCTCTGATTTTGGCATCTCCGTAAATATGCACTACACGAAAACCAGTAGTGGCGCCTTTTCTCAAGCCGTTCCTTACGCATTGAGGACCTATTTTGGTTACGACAACGCTGTGGAGATGAAACCGCGTGATTATTATCCGACTAAAGAGTGGATTTCAATGATTAAGCAGGAGTTGGATGCAGGCCGCCCCGTTTATTATGCCGCTTCGGCGGAAGATGGTCGCGGCGGGCACGCATTTGTCTGCGACGGCTACGACGATCAGGACTACGTGCACATAAATTGGGGCTGGCATGGTACGAGTGACGGCTTCTTTATGGTAAACCATCTCAACCCGTCAGCGCTGGGTATCGGTGCTTCTTCAACGGGCTTCAACGTCAATCAAGAAATCATCGTTAACGTCAAGCCCGCCGGTGGCTCTGCTCAGCCCGTGCCTTACGCGGTCTACTCTCCGTCGCGCCTTGGTTTGATGTCTTACGAAGAAGATATGACCATGATGGCCTACATAGAAAATTATGAGATAACGCCGGTTGATCTTAAAGTAGCTCCGGTCTTGGTACAAGGCGATAAAATCGTGAAACGCCTCAAAGAAGAGCCGGTACATATAGAAGCATGTAAAGCCGGCCGCACCGGATATACCAGTTTGCGGATACGAAATATTCCGAAAGCCGTTGCCGGCGTTGCTGATGGCGACTACACGATCCATTTTGCCTATTTTGCAGATGGTATGAGCGACTGGAAGATCTTGCGCCACCCGCTCAGTCTGCCGGCTTACGGCGACGTCAGCGTATCTAACGGCCGGATCGTCGATGCTAAGATCCACGCGCCCCATTCTGACGTCAAGCTGCTCACGCCGATTCATTTCGATGGCCCGCTCTATGCGAACGGCATCGCCAAAGCCAGCTTCACGCTTCAGAATAGGAGCAAGGATTTCCCGCTTAAGGCCATTGCTTTCCACTTCACGTCAGTCGATGATCCGTCAGTTACCGACACGGTCTTTGTTAGAGCCGGCGTATATGAAGAAAGCACGAAGGAGATGGAACTTCTGATGGATTTAGGCGACAAGATGAAGCCCGGCAAATACACTTTGGCGCTTTATGATGCGACAAAGACGCCGCTTCCCTTTGATGATGCCGAAGTGGGTCGCGCCACGGTAGAGATTCTGCCCGAAGCTGATGCCCCCGTATTGCGCCAGACGAGTCCTACGTATTGGTTAAAAAGTTCGCCGACCGCATCCGGCCCCGTCAAGCAAGGCACGCCGCTCTACTTTGCTTTCTATGCACGCAACTATTGTGCAACCGGCGATGTCGGCATCGTAACTTACCTCAAGGGCGGTCCTAAAAACCAAGAGTACGTCTTCTTGCAAGTCGATAAAAACATTGAGCGCGGTGCGCAAGTCTCCAATGGCTTCTATAAAGCAGCCGGTTTAGAGCCCGGCACGTACACGATTGGCGCTAAGTACATCACCTCTCGCGGTCTTGAAGATTTGCCTACGCCCTTTGATTCTACCAAGATTGTCATTTCTGAAAACGAAGAATTATCTCTGACGTGCGAAGCTTTAGAATTTCCCACAGAAATTACGTCCGACACACGCTACGAAGGAAAGGTGACGCTCAAGGCGCTGAAAGATTACAACGGAAAAGTTTACGTCCGCCTGCGTCAATTTACTGACTCCAACGGGGAAATTGTCTATATGGGCAACTTAAAGCTGAAGGCCGGCGAATCAAAGGAAATAAAATTCAAATACAAACCGGGCCAAGAATTGCTTCCAAACAATTACCTCGTAAAGGTTGATGAGAAAGCCGTAGGTGAGAAGGCGGAAACGCCGGTGGGTGGCTACGACAATTATTATCGTATCGTTAAGTATACAAATGCTACGGCCATCGAAGCGCCCGTGGTGGCAAGCAGTGCGCCGGTCAGCGTCTACCAAGTCGGCAATCGCCTCCACTTCAAAGTGCCCGCCAACGTACACGTACAAGAAGTGAGCCTCTATTCACTTTCCGGCGCCCTCTGTGTGCGCACGGCAGCGATCGAGGCCGGCCTCGAAGCGCCAAGTCCGAGAGGCGTCTACATCCTGCGCATCCGCACCGACCACGGTACAAGTGTGCGTAAGATGTTTGTAGAATAAAAGAAAAAGCTTTTGTAGATAAATAGATTAGGTTGATATGGCCGGTGTACGCGTCTTTACGTCCGCGTATGCCGGCTGTTCCTTTTATATATCGTGTGCATTTGCTGAAGCTTACGACCCGCTTTGCGCTCGGCGCGTTCTTATCAGGCCTCGTAAAATCTCTCTTCGGTTGGCTACTGAAAGGTTAGCTTCGCTCTTTCAGTTTTGCTTTTCTCGCGCGCCGCTCCGCGTTATCTGCTGCTGGCGGAGCTGTCTACTCACCCTTACTTATAGATACGCAAACAGCCGGCAATAAAAACCTATTGCCGACCGCTTCATCATTTGTTTGTCTCCTTTTGAAGAGGCAGTATGCTTACGGGTTATTCCCATCTAAGGGATTTCCGTCAGCGTCATACGAGTCTCCATCAAGATCCTCTGTGCCTCCATCGCCAAAGTCTCCAACACTTGCGCCGAAGTTGGGAGGGCTCGTTGCAAGGAAAGATTGCTCATCAAGAGCTATGCGTTCAACTCTCGGTGCATCGTAGTTTTGTTTTTCAACGTTATCCTTTTGCATATTACCTGTTGTTTGCTTGGGGCGTTTCGTTTTATTTTGTTTTGTTACTTCCCCAATGGTGCTGTCAGACTTCTTGGAGTACTAACTTTTAGACTGTGCAAAAGTATGGAATATGTCTGATTTACAGTGTGTTTATTTTAGAAATAATCCAAAATATAGTGAAAAGAATATAGCCAAACGCCCGCCATATCGGCCAACGCTTGGACGGCAAATTCGCGCCAACAAAGGCGCACACGGCTTCTTGGCTTGTTTTCTTTGTAAAATCTTAACTACAGGCTACCGAGTTTTAGACGGAGAAACGTTAGGTCTGGTCATTCATAAGTAAATCAATACGTTTCATGACATTATAAAAAAATATCCGTAATTGACGCAAGCTTACAAAACGCGTCCGGCCGCTTCTCGTTTCAGAAAATGTCGTGAGCGCGTCTGTTGGGCGCAGCCATCATCGGTCGTTTGCCCACCTTTGCTTGTCGATGGCAAACTCGCTCTTCGTTTGCTGCCACCAAACGATGGTTTGCTGCCGGCAAACGATGGTTTGCTCTCACCAAACGATGGTTTGCTGCCACCAAACCAAAACAAGCAGCGACCATCACAGACACCGATAGGTCTTAATAAGCCCGCAATGCGTGCCAGTCGGCGGCAAAGGCTTCCTTACCGCTCTAAGTGATAGATTTTGACACAAACAGGCAATGCATAGCCGTCTGATAAATGAAGGGAAGCTTTCCGCATAGGCCTTGGCCGGATGCAACTCCGAGCGGTGGCGTCTGCCTTTGCGCCGGCCGCTTGCCAAAAACAGTCGGCGGCGGTGAGCGTTTTGATTGTCTGCCCATCGC
>JABZGO010000093.1 GCA_015259305.1 Alloprevotella tannerae
GCCATAAGCCCTGTACGCCAAGAAATCGGGGCGGGCCGAAAAATCGTGCCTTGCGCCGTGCTCTAAGACGAAGATGCCGTCGGGCGCGAGGGCACTGCTCTGCATCACGCGGTCGGGCAGTTCGGGCAATTCAGGCAGGGCATAAGGGGGATCAGCGAAAATAAGGTCAAACTGCTCCCGACAACGCGCCACAAAGCGCAAAGCATCGCCGCAATAAGGGCGGGCGGCCGGATCGTCTAACTTGCGAAGTATGGCACTGATGAAACTAAAATGTTGGCGGTCTTTCTCGACAGAAACGACAAGCGGGCAGCCGCGCGAGAGCAACTCGAGCGTGATAGATCCCGTTCCGGCAAACAAATCGAGCGCGCGGGTCGACGGGAAGTCGATGTAGGCGCGCAGGACGTTGAAGAGATTTTCTTTGGCAAAGTCGGTCGTAGGGCGCGCCTTGAAAGTGCGCGGCACGTCGAAATGTCGTCCTTTATATTTTCCGGTAATGACTCGCATGAATATTACTTATAAGAGGTGCGTAAAACAAGCGTTCAGCTATAAAAACCTTAGACGACTTATTGGAAGCGAGACTCTAAGCGCAACAGTTCGCAGACCATATCGTAAGGCACGGCGGCATTAGCCGTCACAATGCTGTGGTTAAACTCCTCGTGTGGGTCTATGCTGACCACTCGCTGAGCAAAACGGCCCAATTCGTTGACCATACGCGTGCGCAAATCGGCCGCACCGAAGACAAAGATAGGATCGCGCCGGACGTCCATCCCGACGTGGCGCACGGCATTAAAGACGTAATAAGCCACATCGGCCTCCTCGCGCACGTCAAACGTATTGACGAAAAGCAGGCGCCCACCATCGAAAACGGCGATGTCGGCCTGACGCTCGTGCAGATGAACAAAGAGGCGTCGACTGCGAGCGCCGGCAATGCCTTTCGCACCAAAATAGCGCAAAACGGCCGTCTGGGCCGAGCGGTAATGGACTTCGCCAAAGACATCCTCAATGGCGGTACACTTATCCTCGTCTAAGGCGAACAGCAAGATGGCATTGGCCAACGGCAAGGTATCATAGAAAACGCGGCGGCGCACTTGCGAAGCAAAACAATAGTTGTAAAGTGCATCACAGTCTTCTTCGCGAAAATCAGCTAAAGGCACCGCCACCCCAGGACCCGTCACCAAGACTTCAATGCCGGATGTGGGTCGACTGAGGATTTCTTCGGTCTCTCGTGCGTGCTGCAAATTGACGGTAAGGGAAGTCTCCGTACGCAAGCGATACGTTGAAAAGGCGAAATAAGGCTCGCGGCCCAATTCGTACTGCGCCATCGACAGGCTGCCGGCAGAGAGGCGGAGATAAAGTTTCATTCGCGATAATATTTTTTCAGAAAGAAGCGCACCAAAGGCCAAGCGAGAAGCACGCCAAGGGCATCAGCTAAGAAATCAAACGGATCGGCGCTGCGATAATCGGTAAGCGCGCCTTGCAGCACCTCAATGAGTGCGCCAAAAGCCAAGGGTGCGGCAAAGGCAATCAGCAAGAGCAGACGCAGATTTTCACGCGCGTGGCGCTTTTTGTACTCCCAGAGGATGAGACTCGAAAGGCCGAAAAACATCATGCAATGCGCCACCTTGTCAAGCCCACTCACGCCGCCCATACTTACGTGGGGCGGCCGGCAGAGGCAGAGCCACAAAATCGCCACCACGCAGAGCAGCGAGCAGGGATAACTACGCAGCACCTTTACCAAAACTTATTGTTTGCTTTGCTGTACTCAAAGCCCGCAGCGGCGAGCGTTTGCGTAAGCCAATCTTGATCAATGTCCATCTTGCGGCAGAGTTCGTCGAGCGAGCCATAGTCGTCGCGCAACTTCATGTTGATTACGCTGAACAGCATCGCAGGATCTTTGGGCAATTCCATCTTCTTAATGCGCTATTATATATATATTGTGAGCCGCAAAGGTACATAAAAAAGCGAGGGATAAGCGCTTATCATCAACGGAATGCGTACGGAAGGGGTCTTTTTCTCTATGGAAAGATGCAAAGGGTGAACTTTCGCGGGCGAAGTAGCCTGCTATCCAAAGAAAAATCGTAATATTGCTGAAGATTCTAAAACCCGGGCCGCTCAAAACGCAGGCGCAGGCGGCGAAAAACCGTAGGCATTGCCCCAAAACGCGGACATCGGCCCTTACATTTAACACAAACAAAATCCAATGAAAGCTCAAGATTTACATATCATTTACTTCGCCGGCGGCTGCTTTTGGGGCGTCGAGCATTATTTCAAACAGGTGCGCGGCGTCGTGGAAACGCAGGCCGGCTATGCGAATGGTAATCGGGCACGCCCCGACTATGAGGAGGTCTGCACGGGACGCACGGGTTTTGCGGAAACGGTGCGCGTGACGTTTGATGCGACGCAGGTGGATCTGGACTTGCTGTTGCAACTCTATTTCAAAGCCATCGACCCGACTTCCTTGAACAGGCAAGGCGGAGATGCCGGCTCGCAATATAGAACGGGCATCTTCTTTACGGATCCGCAAGACGAAGCGACGGCGCGAAAGGCACTGGACGAACTGGCGAAGCAGTATGCGGACCCGATCGTGGTGGAACTGCTGCCACTAAAGAACTTTTATGCGGCTGAAGATTATCATCAGGATTATTTGGACAAACATCCTGACGGTTATTGCCACCTCAGACCCGAACTTTTCCAATGGGCGGCGCAAGCCAACGCGCCGCGAACGGAGGAGGACAAAGCTTGAGAGGCAGAAAAACCAACGAAGGTGGGTGCAAAGACTGTTCTAACGGCGCGCAACCCAACTTAAGTAGACATATATAAAGGCTAAAATTTAGCAAAAGGTTGATTTACGAAGAACTATTCGAACGCTTAGCGGCGGAATTTCATTTCTCCTTCACGGAGGAGCAAGCACGGGCGGCGGCAATGCTGGCGGAGTTTGTCTATACGCCGATACAGCGGCCCGCTTTCATACTCCGCGGCTACGCCGGTACGGGCAAAACGACACTCATCGGGGCACTGGTCAAAACGCTTTGCGAACTGGGACGCCCGGTGGTGCTCCTTGCGCCAACGGGACGGGCGGCGAAAGTTTTTGCGGCACACGCCGCGCAAGAGGCCTCGACGATTCATAAGGTCATTTACCGCCAAGAAACTTTTAACGGCGAACAGACGCGCTTCAACCTTAACTTTAATAGACTGAAGGACGCGCTTTTTATCGTCGATGAGGCTTCGATGCTTTCGGGAGAGCACGCGGCGGACTCCCTTTTCGGATCAGGTGCACTCTTAGACGACTTGATCGAGTTCGTTTACCAACGCGAAGGCTGCCGACTCTTGTTGGTGGGCGACACAGCTCAGCTTCCGCCGGTCGGAGACGAAGAGAGTCCGGCGCTCAACGCAAACAACTTACGCGCTTACGGACTGGCCGTCGGCGAAATCGACTTGACGGAAGTCGTGCGCCAACATCGGGGCTCGGATGTCTTGTCGGGCGCCACACATATCCGTACTTTGCTGGCCGAGGGCTTTACGGGGCGACCCGTGATACAAGGTAGCGAGACAGGAGAAGTGCGCTTCGTGCCGGGAGACGAGTTGATCGAGACGCTCATTACAGCTTATGGCGACTGCGGAACCTCAGATACGATCGTTATAACACGTTCTAACAAACGGGCAAACGTATATAATGCCGGCATTCGCGATCGCATTTTCGACCGAGAAGGACCGCTGACGCGCGGCGACCGAATTATGATCGTCAAGAACAATTATTATTGGACCGAACGCCTATTCAAGGCCATCGAAAAGGCTGAGGCGAGACGCCGAGAAGCGCGTTTGAAAACCGGACTCCTGCCATTGGAACACGAATTAGCCGCTGAGCGGCCGCCATTCGACTTCATCGCCAACGGAGAAACGGCGGAGGTGATCGCGGTCCATAATCGGCAAGACCAGTTTGGGTTTCACTTCGCCGACTGCGTGCTCCGCTTCGACGCTTATCGACATTACGAAATGGAATGTCGGGTTTTGCTCGACACACTTACGTCTGAGTCGCCATCACTCACAACGGAGGAGCGCCGCACGCTGTACGAAAATGTATTAGACGACTACGAATCGATCCCGACAAGGCGCGAACGAATGAAAGCCTTGCGCCAAGACCCCTATTACAACGCGCTGCAAATAAAATATGCCTATGCCGTGACCTGCCACAAGGCGCAAGGCGGCCAATGGGAAAGGGTTTTTGTAGACCAAGGCTACGTTACAGATGAGATGATGGGAGATAATTATCTCCGATGGCTGTATACGGCCTTCACACGTACGACTGACCGCCTCTATCTTGTGAATTGGCCCGAAGAACAGCAAGAAAACTTGTCAGAATGACTAATTTTCAGTAGTTTTGTTCCGATCTATGTGGACTGAAGTGATATTTTGGGTGGCTTTAGCCTTATACGCCGTGCTCGTAATCAGTACGGCGACGGTCATTGTCCTCGAAAACCGACAGCCGGCCAAGACAATCGCGTGGTTGGTCGTGATTATGTTGCTCCCCGGCGCAGGTTTGATTTTCTTTTACTTCTTCGGGCAAGACCTAAGAAAGAAATACAAGCTCATCCGCAAGAATTACGACCACATTGTCCGAAGTATGCGCGGCAAAGTCCCGCCTGAAATTTCAGCCGACACGGTACCCGATTACACCCCCTTGATTCAGCTTTTGCACAACAATGGCGGCGAGCCCTTGACCGCGCACAACAGCGTGGAAGTCTTGGATTGCGGGCGCGCCTATTTTCTCTCGCTACTACAAAGCATTCTCAACGCGAAACATAGTATCCACATTGAGACCTATATCATTGAAGAAGATCCCATCGGCAACTTAATAGCCGACGCCTTGATCGACAAAGCGCGCAGCGGCGTCGAAGTTCGCCTGCTCTACGACGATGTAGGTTGCTGGAAAGTGCCGGATCGCTTCTTCAAGCGTATGATGGAAGCCGGCGTAGCCATAGGTGCTTTCCTCCCCGTTCGTTTTCCGCGTCTGACGAGGCGCGTTAACAATCGCAACCATCGTAAGATTTGCGTCATAGATGGGAGCGTAGGCTTCATAGGCGGCATGAATATCGCCCTAAGATACGCTACGGATCAATGGAAAGACATGCAGCTCCGCATAGAGGGTGATGCCGTCGGCCAACTACAAAGAATATTTTTGGGAGATTGGTATTTCACGACAGGTCAACTCTGCTCCGGCGCGCAATATTTCCCTGCCGGACGAACAAGTGCGCATACAATGCTACCGGTTCAGATAGCGGCCACATCCCCACTCTCTCGCTATCCATCAATAATGTATTCTTTCACGTGGCTATTGCAGAATGCGCGGCGCTACATCTATCTTCAGACGCCTTACTTTATGCCTTCCGAGCCGGTGCTTCAAGCGCTGCAAACGGCGGCTATGATGGGGGTCGACGTGCGCCTGATGCTGCCGGAGAAACCCGATGCTTTTTGGCTTCGGTGGGCGAATGAGTGCTACTTTACTGACGTCTTGCGCGCCGGTGTCAAGGTGCTGTTATACAGAGGCGGCTTCCTCCACGCGAAAGTCTTGGTTTGCGATGATACGTGCTGTTCTGTAGGCTCTTCGAATATGGATTTTCGCAGCTTTGAAGACAATATGGAGGCCAATGCTTTTATCTACGACGCCCGCTTAGCGCTTGAGGTGAAGGCAGTCTTTCTTCGCGATGCCGAGCGCTGCGAAGCCATCGACCCGGAGCGGTGGAAGCGTCGCGCGCTTTGGCGTAAATATTTTGAGAGTCATACGCGGATTCTCTCGCCCCTACTTTAATTGCTGCTTATGCGTAGTTTGCTTTTCCTTCTTTTTAGTCTTTTTATTGGCTATGCGCGAACGGCGCCGATTGATTCGCTCACGGCGCGGCAAACGGCGCAAGCTTTTTTCCGCAAGGCTTTATCTCTGAAAACGATGCAAAGGCCGCTTTTGCGCCACCAAGCAAAAGCGACCTATCTTTTCTCTCTTGGCGACAATTTTGTTCTGACGGCTGCCGACGATGCTTTACCCGAGATCATCGGCTATGGGCGCTGCCGTGAGGGGCACTTGCCGCCGGCTCTCAACGACTTGATCCACGATTATGATCGTGCGCTCCGCCTCCACGCGCTCTGCTCTGCAGCGCCGATGCGCCCTACTGCGCCTCCGCCTCATCGGACCGTTGCGCCCCTGCTACATACAATTCGCCACCAAGAAGCGCCTTTCAACGCGCTATGTCCTTATTATTTGCAAGATGACGGCACGCTTTCTTCGGAAAGATGCATTGTGGGCTGCGTGGCAACGGCTTTGGAGCAGATCGTGGCGCACTATAAGCGCCCCATTTCTTTGCTTGAACCGCTCCGAGGCTGGTCTACGCCGCACTACACCGTAACTGACGTGGCGGCCGGCTCGCAAGTTGACACGCGACATATATTGGATGTCTACGATGATCAATCTTCGCCGGAGGCCTGCGCGGCGGTGGCCACGTTGAGCTATTGGTTAGGACTGGCCGTCCATATGAAATGGGGACTAAACGCAAGCAGCGCCAACTCGCAGCGGGCTGCCGAGCCGCTACGCCGCAGTTTTGGTTGGCAATACGTGCATTATGTCGATAGTTATCGCTATGCGCCGGACGCGTGGCTACCTATGCTTTACCGCGAACTTGAAAGTGGGCGGCCGATCTACTATGCGGGAAGCACGATGCGCCTTAATGGGCACGCTTTTATCATAGATGGCGTAGACGAAGCCGGGCGTTTCCACGTTTTGTGGGGATATGGCGGGCAGTATGATGGTTATTTTGACCTCAACGTCTTATGTGCTGCTGCACCGGCCTATGATGTGCAACCTGATGATGAGGTTAACGGTTTCTTCTGCAACCAAGAGGCGCTCCTGCTCCACCCTGACGCGCAGCAGGTCGCAATGCCCGATTCGCTGGAGCGAACGGGGAGCGAGATTATCGTCGACTCGATTCGCT
>JABZGO010000094.1 GCA_015259305.1 Alloprevotella tannerae
GTGCGTCAACACTGCCCTGCCAAAAGACTAACCCCGATGGGGTTATTGGCGGACAAAAGTGCGAGGTGTTTTGCCAATTTCATCGATGAAATCGGGTATTTTGATATGTATTTTGAATGGAAGTGCGGTTATTATCGGAAGAGGTTACGCGAGGATTTTATGATTTTAGGCGGAAAGTTGGAGCGTTTATAGGTGCGGTTGCTTGCAATGAGGGGTATTGGTGGACGAAGTCGTGCGGAAATGGTGCGATTTTAGGCGGGAAATGGGGCATATTTCGCAGCGAGTTTATGTAGCAGTATGGGAAAATACCGACAAAACAAGCCCTTAGGCTTGGTCTTTTGGCAGAGCAGGGTTAAAGTGCATAGCGCTTTAACCCTGTTTAATGGATCACGCCGTTTTGCAACCCCTTAGGGTTGGTCTTTCAAGGTTTGCTGCGTGTATAAATTGGGGTGTTTTTGAAAGACCAACCCTAAGGGGTCGTCATCTCTACTACTTGTTGATGCAGGGTTGACGTAGAATGTCAACCCTGCCCTGGCAAAAGACTAACCCCGATGGGGTTATCGGCGGAGTAAATTGGGTGAAAGTTGCGTGAAGTTGGACGAGTTATTGATATTTTTATTGTAGTGAGGCTTAAAATATGAGTATTTGCGGGCGGAATGTGACGGGAAAGGTGCAAATATAGGTAAGGTATTGTCTTTTTTATACGTGTTAGAGCGGTAGGGGTGGGGCGTTTACGGTTAAATTGGGGTTCGCAGGGCTTCATTTTCAAGCTCTATAGTGTCATTTTTAGGGTTGGGCGTGGTGTTCATTATCTTATTTATTGATGAAATTGTGAGGATAGAATAGGCGTTCGCGCAAAAAAATAGTTGCACTAATGAGCCTTATATAATGTGTTGCGATTGTTTGCGAAGCAATTGTTATGAAGGCACAAACGCATGACCTTTTGACTGGAAATCTTGTTGGTATAGTTGCCAAATAGTAGTTTTGAACATTCCTGACAAATAGCTTGAAATCAATCAAAATACGAACAAAATCGCAATTTTTACATGCAGGAATGATTGCGTGTCCATTTTTTTGTATTTTTGTCATCCGCAAAAGACGAATAAGATGCGGATGCTCGACGAATTTGCGTCGAAAGAATGAAAATAATACATTGGTGAATATCTCTTAGATCGGTTCGCAGGAACTTGGCTAATAACAAAGGATGAAGAATTGACCGCGAGGCATTTCTTTCAATGCAGATAACGCGTCAACATACAATAAATTGTGATTGAATCATAAGGCAAAAAGCGTAAGTCTCCTTTCGAACCAAAGTGGAGTATACATTGCCGAAAAAGAGATAAGCACCTTTCATCAAAAGAAAGCGAATACAGACCGATAGTCAGTATATTAATTAACAAAACACTTAACCTTAAGACCCAAGCCTTCGATACGGCCTTGCTCCGAAAGGAGATTCAACAGGGAGGCACTATTATTATGAGAAATAATTTACTTCAAAGAGTTTGCGCGGCGATCGTCGTGCTATTCATCGCTATGTGTGCTATACCGACAACGGCGCAGGCGCAGACGGCGTATGAACTTTGGGTTTGCGGCACGCAAGTGACGTCGGCCAATTGCGGTGACCTCTCCGTGGTAGAGGGTGTGAGCGGAAAGGTTAGCTATAACCCCGATACAAAGGTGCTTATGCTGCAAGATGCCACCATCAAGACCGAAGGCAAACTCTTGTTTAAGTCGAATATAGATGGCCTGACGATGCAGGTTGTTGGCACAAATAGTTTGGAGACTGACAAGGCCGTATTCTGGTTCACAGCGCCCTTGACGATTATGGGTGGTGGCGTATTGAATATGTTGAGTACAGACAACTGCACGCTCTATGCCAGAGGAACCAACCTTACGATCGAAGATTGCACGATCAATGCCGAAGGTAAAGAATTTGGCTTTGCCGGAAACAATGGCACGAACGAGACACTTACGATTAAAAATGCTTCGATTTCAGTAGAAGGCAAGAAGTATGGCACGATCGTAGACTTTGCCGAACTTAACCTTATCGGTTGTGCTATTACGCAGCCGGCCGGCGCTGCTTTCGATGCGGAAGTGCACGCAGTAGCTATTGATGGTAATCCTGTAAAGACTAAAATTGTCATTACGAAAGGTGGAACGGGCATCGCAATGCCTACCCTCAATCCGGCGGCCAAGCAAGGCGTGTATTCACTCAGCGGCGTGAAACTCAACGGCGAGGTGAACAATCTGCCGAAGGGTATTTACGTCATCAACGGCAAGAAAGTCGTGAAGAAATAAAAGCATAGCGTGGTTACTTGTTGACCACCATTTCGTGCGAACAAAGCCTTCCGACCCTCACAAATTAGGGCGTGGAAGGCTTTTATTGTAGGTATGGGGCGTATTCAATCAGTCATCTTCACGCTAAGCATCGGCTTACGCCGTAAGATCAAATATTTGCGCGTGATGCGCTTAATATAATTGCTCGTTGGCCTTGTTTCGGTCGCTCCGCGGCCATTTCTGCGCTTTTCGGCCTTTGGTGTCGTGGTGCGTATCGCCCTCTATGTCGTCCCGCAAATCAGCCTACGAGTAAAGAAAACGCTATTTTTTCGCTTCTTGCTTTCTCCAAGTCGGCGGTATTTCGTATTTTTGTATGTTTTTATAACGAAAGAAATATCCGATGGAAGGAAACCAAAACAAGAGCAGCAATTATTCCGCTAGTAATATTCAGGTACTCGAAGGCTTAGAAGCAGTTAGGAAACGCCCGGCCATGTACATTGGCGACATTAGTGACAAGGGTCTGCATCACTTAGTCTATGAGACGGTCGACAACTCCATAGATGAGGCGTTGGCAGGCTATTGTACGCACATTGAAGTCACGATTTGCACGGACAATTCTATCATTGTGCAAGACAATGGTCGCGGTATTCCCGTAGATATGCACCCGAAAGAGCACCGAAGCGCGTTGGAAGTGGTTATGACCGTACTTCACGCCGGCGGTAAGTTTGATAAAGGCTCTTACAAGGTCTCCGGCGGTCTGCACGGTGTCGGTGTTTCTTGCGTAAATGCCCTTTCTAAGCATATGACGTCGCAAGTTTTTCGCGACGGAAAGATTTACCAGCAAGAATATGAGCAAGGCAAGCCGCTTTATCCCGTAAAAGTAGTTGGCGAAACCCAATTGCGCGGTACGAAACAGCAGTTTTGGCCCGACGATACCGTATTTACGGCGACCATATATAATTATGACACGCTGGCTACCCGTATGCGCGAACTCGCTTTCCTGAATGCCGGTCTGAAGATCACGCTTACAGATCTTCGCCCCGATGAAGAAGGCAACACGAAGCAGGAAGAGTTCTACTCCGAGCAAGGTTTGCGCGAGTTTGTTCGCTATGTCGACTCCAGCCGCACGCATCTTTTTAACGACGTGATCTATATCAGCACCAACAAGGCTGATATTCCTATCGAAGTGGCTATTATGTACAACACTTCGTACTCGGAAAACGTCCACTCCTACGTCAATAATATCAACACGATCGAGGGCGGTACCCACTTAATCGGTTTCCGCCAAGCCATCACTCGTGTCTTGAAGAAATATGCCGAACAAACGGCAGCCAAACAAATAGAAAAGGCGAAAATAGAAATCTCCGGCGAAGACTTCCGCGAAGGATTGACCGCCGTAATCTCTGTTAAAGTGGCCGAACCTCAGTTTGAAGGCCAAACCAAGACGCGTTTGGGTAATACGGAAGTAACCGGTGCGGTGAACCAAGCCGTGGGCGAGGCGCTTACCAACTATCTTGAGGAGCATCCGAAAGAGGCTAAACTCATCGTCGACAAGGTGATTCTCGCAGCAACGGCGCGTATCGCAGCTCGCAAAGCGCGTGAGAGTGTGCAGCGTAAGAATCCGATGTCCGGCGGCGGACTCCCCGGCAAGTTGGCCGATTGCTCGAGCAAGGATGCCGCAGTCTGCGAACTCTTCCTCGTGGAGGGCGACTCCGCAGGCGGATCTGCCAAGCAGGCGCGCAGTCGTACGACGCAGGCTATCCTGCCTTTGCGCGGTAAAATTCTGAATGTCGAGAAGGCAATGTGGCACAAAGCTTTCGAGAGCGACGAAGTTAACAACATCATTCAAGCACTTGGCGTTCGTTTTGGTTTGGATGAAGATTCCAAAGAAGCCAATATCGAAAAATTGCGCTACCATAAGATTATCATTATGGCCGATGCCGACGTCGACGGACAGCATATTGCGACGCTCATTATGACGCTTTTCTATCGCTATATGCCGCAAATCATCGAGGATGGCTATCTCTACATCGCTATGCCGCCCCTCTACCGCTGCCGCGCTAAGAAAGGACACGCCGAAGAATACTGCTACAACGAAACAGCACGTTTGCGCTTCATCGAACAATATGGTGACGGATCAGAAGATAACATCACGACGCAACGCTATAAAGGTTTGGGTGAAATGAACCCCGAACAATTGTGGGAAACTACGATGAATCCGGAGACGCGCCTCTTAAAGCAAGTCACCTTAGAAAGCGCTACCAATGCCGACTACACATTCTCGATGCTTATGGGTGAGGATGTAGGGCCGCGCCGTGAGTTTATCGAGAAGAATGCCACATATGCGAACATTGATGCATAAGGTTGGCAAATTTTGCGGCAAAATGCTATAAATTTTCACTCAAAATTTTGAGATATGAAATCTAAAGTTTAACTTTGTCGCTGAATACAAATAATAGGAGGTATTCAATTACACTCATTTATTATAGGTATTTATCATCTCCAATGGCTGAAAGCTCGTGTGTGAATACCGGCTGAAGCACTTCAAACTTACAATAATACCATTATAGGGCCGCCCGGATGTGAAATCCCGACGGCCCTGCACGTCCTCAATACGTAGCTGCCGTCCGGCGCTTGCCGTTGGCGTCGAGCGAGGCTTGGTGACTAATGCTTGTATCCCCCTTTTCGCTTTCCGCCGCTAAGTCATTGTCCGCATTGACGCGCGCTTCGCCGTCGAAGAGTCGTTGTTTGTTACGTTCATCGCCGTTGAGGCGTGCTGAGGCTTATTTGTGGCAATTGCTCTTACCGTCTTTTCTTGCAGCCAAAGCTTTTGCCTTGGCTTTTCTTTTATCCTTTCTCCCCCACCATTCGTTAGTTTTCATGTACCAATAGGCCTGCAGGGGCGACCCTTTGATTCCGTCGTTCGCTTGTTGTTCGCCGCGTCCGCAAGTGCTTGATTGGAAACGAAAAGCATTAGTTTGCCGATGCGTAGCGTTGGAAAATGCACTTTTAGGGCTGGATGGCGAAGTCGCAAGTCTTGCCTACTCTTTGTTTCACCGTGTTGAAACGAACGTACCTTCACGAGCGGACGACTGTGCTATCGTGATGAAAAAGGTGTACGCTCAGGATGATAAATCGCTCGAGTCAAGTCTAAGGTGCAAAAAAAGCGTCCTCCTTCGCTGAAAGTGACGAATGAGGACGTTGAAAGTTAAGTGGTGCAGTAGAAAATAAGGCTGCTCTGGTGAGCGCATGGGCCTTACTGTTTTTCCGCTTGCAAGGAGCAGTAGGGCAATGGGGGACAATGGCGTCGAAAAAGTCTGCTGCGCAAATTCAAATTGTCTTTACGTGGCTGTTTGGACGATATTCTTATGCCGAAATGCCGTGTGGACCTTGCGGCGTCAGGGCCTCTGTTGGCAAATCCAAGGGCCACGAAAGGCGTATGTAGACCTGCGAATTAGACGCGCCGATATTGTGTGTCGAAATCTAAGCGGAAGCGGTCGCCGCGTACACCTTTTGGCAAGCGTATGCCGCACGAGACGATAAGACTCACGCGGGATTGGCGCGGAAGCTTGAGCAGGCGTTTCACGCGACGGGCATCGAAACCTTCAACGGGGCAGGTGTCGTAGCCTTGTTCGGCCATGGCAAGCATAAAACTTTGAGCTACGAGGCCGCAACTTTTATGCATGCCGCCAATCATGTCGTTTTCGCCCATTGAACGGAGAACGGGGCGAAACAGACCCGCAGCGGAGAAAAAAGCCTTGCGGAAGAGGCCAAATAAACCCAGGCAGCGGCCGTAGAGAAAGGGGACGAGACGTGTATAATACTGCGTGAGCAGATTTATATATTTGGCCTGCTTTTCAGCCGGATAATGGTGCGCTACGTTGTCTCGCTCAAAGTCGAGCACGGCCTTGGCGTGTGCCTTGACTAAATCGGGGCGGATGAGAAAAACGACCAACTCATCGGCCGTAGTGATCGTCATTTGGTCAAAGCAAGCCGTACCTAATTGGCGGATCGTGGACTTGTCGGTCACGTGAACGACTTCCCATAATTGGAGGTTCGAACTTGTCGGTGCTAAGGTCGCTGTTTCGAGGCAGGCTTTTACCTTTTCTGGATCCAAACTTTGGGTGGTGTCGAAAATTCTGACGGCCCGCCGAAATTCCAAGAGTTCTTTTACTGTTGCCATCTCTTCTATCGTTTAGTGTTTGTTATATATGTAAGTCGCAAATCAAGCTTTGCGGTCGCTCTCTTAGGCGTGTGTCGCGTGCAGATGGGTTGTTCGCTTGTTAAATCGCATTTTCGATTGCCCTTCGCGAAGTATGCGTGCGGAAAGTTAGGTAAAAAGTTCGATTTTTGCCCATTTCATCGCAGAAATTCTATGTTCGACGATGTTAAAACCCAAGGCTTCGCCCGCCTGCACTTAGCGTTCAAAAAATCTTATAAGGCCTAAATGTCGAGAAACTTTGCACAGCCGTTTACAGACTCCACAAAGTTTCTCTCCAAGTCAATTATGCGCGACGCCTATTTCTCTCTGACCGTCACGACTTCCTCAGCTTCGTATTGGCTGTCGACCTTTACGAGATAAATGGGGCGAATCGTGAAAGAGCGCGCCTTACCTTGTCGCACCTTATAGTAAAGCGTTATCCGATCTCCGCGCTTGATGAGGCGCTGAGGTAGGA
>JABZGO010000095.1 GCA_015259305.1 Alloprevotella tannerae
GAACTATAGGCATGATTGAAAACCCCGAGACGGGTGCGCTTGAGAATTTTGGAATTGAGAAGTTCCGTAGTTTAGTGCCAGAACTAAAGCATCTGAAATATAGAATAGACGTACTGACATTTACGCCGCCTATTGATTCCAGCGACATGAACCCAGCACATTGGACAGAAATTGCAAACATAATTAGCAAGAACTACCTTCGATATGATGGTTTTGTAATATTACATGGTACAGACACTATGGCCTATACAGCCTCTGCGCTAAGTTTCATGCTGGAAAATATTGGAAAGCCTGTTATCATCACAGGCTCACAGCTCCCCATTGGTCAATTGCGCACAGATGGAAAAGAAAATTTCCTGACAAGTGTGGAAATTGCTGCTGCAAAGACTGCTGATGGAGAGCCTTGCGTCCCTGAAGTTTGTATCTTTTTCGATAGCCTTTTAATGCGCGGCAACCGCACAACAAAGATTAACTCTGAGGGTTTTAACGCTTTTCGTTCATACAATTTTCCGCCTTTAGCTCACGCTGGCATCACCATTAAATATGATACACGTTTAATCTTAAGACCAGACAAGCAAAAGCCATTCACACCTCATTTTAAGTTGGATGATCACGTCATTGTACTAACAATTTTCCCAGGAATTCGCCAAGATTATGTCGAACGACTTTTAGATTTTGAAGGATTAAAAGCAGTTGTTCTGAAAACGTACGGATCCGGCAATGCTCCTCTTCGCCCTTGGCTTGTTAATCTCCTACGTAAGCTTAGCGAAAATGGCATTATCATCGTTAATATTACCCAATGCCCTAAAGGAGCGGTAGAAATGAAACGCTACGAGACAGGATTACAACTGCTACAGGTTGGAGTAAGTAATGGCTATGACGCGACTCTGGAGTGTACAATTACCAAGTTAATGTATCTTATAGGTGAAGGTTTTAGCCGAAAAGAGATTGTACGATGGATGAACACCGACATAGCAGGAGAGATTTCAATACAATAGTTATCTAAGTCAACAAAGCGAAGCAGTCCGCTGCAAACCATCTTTATGAAAGCCCTCGTAGCACCCTCTTTGTTGCTATTATTCAGCTTATTATTCTCTACCTGCCATAATAAGCCTGAAGTGTTGTCAACAAGGAGGGAGATACCACTACAATACGCCACCTTACTTCAACTGACGGCTGCCGACTCTTTTACTATTGCCACGATTAAAGATCCATACGACACAACTAAGATTTTGCAGAGCTATTGCTTGCTAGAAAAGGATGTAACACCACCGAAAGCTTTGCCAAAATCTACAACTATCATTCGCATTCCTCTTCAACGAGCAGCAGTTTTTTCTTCCGTTCACCTCGCTTTATTACAAGAGTTACACGCCATACGTCAAGTTAGAGGCGTTTGTGATACACAGTTTATCATTGATCAAAACTTACAAGCACTCATTCAGCATCGACGACTCACAAACTACGGGGGAAGTCTGCGGCCGGATCTTGAATTATTGGTTGCGACGCGTGCTGATGCACTTTTAGTTTCTTCACTTGTTGATGTAGATCGACCTGAATTGCGAAAAACGGGCATTCCCATTATAGAATGTGCCGACTATTTGGAGACCTCTGCTTTAGGGCGTGCAGAGTGGGTCAAGTTTTTTGGACTTCTATTTGGCAAAGGACAAGCTGCAGACAGTATTTTTCGACAAGTAGAAGACCGCTATCAATCTCTCACACGTCAAGTACGTACACTTCGTCAACGCCCATCTTTGCTCGTAGAAACAAAACAAGGTGGCGTTTGGTATGTTCCAGGGGGTAAAAGCACGATGGGCGAAATTTACCAATCAGCCGGTGCAAACTATTTGTTCAGTTATTTAAACAAAAGCGGCTCTGTCGCGCTTTCGTTTGAAACAATATATAAAAAAGCGCGAAATGCTGACTTTTGGTTGATCAAATATGGAGATACTACCCCCTTATCATATCAACGACTCAAGGCTTCCTACACTCACTATAGCGCCTTCAAAGCCTTTCGACAACATAACATTTATGCCTGCAACACGCTTCAAAAGAGTTTTTACGAAGAAACGCCTTTCCATCCCGAACGACTATTGGAGGACCTCATAGCGTTATTTCATCCACAACTTTTACCGGATCATCGACTACGTTATTTTGAACCATTGCAATAAACTTTTTGTCTACGATTAAGATATGCCATACAATAATATACATGTAGGCAATCAAAACGTGATTAAATGGGGAGGCTCACTGTTTCTCTTTAGCTTACTCTTCTTTAGCAATTTAGTCATAGGAAGCACTTCGCTTTCGCTCTCTCAGATCATTGACGCTCTGTTTAACCAAGGAACATCTGATGTTGTCACCCACTTTATTGTAGTTGAAACGCGTCTGCCCGCTGCAGCGACCGCAACATTAGCAGGCGGCTCACTTGCCGTTATCGGACTTTTACTCCAAGCCTCATTCCATAATCCTTTGGCAGACCCCGGCTTATTGGGTGTTTCGGGAGGTGCAAGTCTTGGAGCAGCCATATGTATATTGTTAATAGGCATCAATTATTCAAGTGCAGAAGCTGCTATAGGCTTTTCTGTCACTATTCTGTCTGCATTTATAGGTGCTATCATTGTTACCTTACTCCTTTTCCTCTGTAATAAACTATTTAAAAACTCACTTATCTTACTCCTTTTCGGAGTATTGCTGAGCTACACACTCAATGCGATTGTGACAATGCTCAACTTTCAGGCCTCACTCGATAATCTTCGCTCGTTTTTCAGCTGGCAAATGGGTGACTTCTCGAGCCTTACCTTATCTGATCTTCCCATCTTCGCTTTACTCAACCTCGCCGGATGCTTGTTAGCACTGACGCAGACTAAGCCTCTTAACCTATTACGAATGGGTGACGACTATGCAAGAAATGCAGGTATTCACGCCAGAAGCTTTCGCGCCATAACCCTATTAGCTGCTGGCCTGTTGACAGCTACAGTCACCGCATTTTGTGGACCTATAGCTTATATAGGTTTAGTTACATCCCATTTTACTCGCATTTTGTTTCATACGAGCGATTATCGTAGCTTACTTCCGCTATCTATACTTTGGGGTGGCAGTATTGCACTTTTATGCAACCTCATCTCCTCACTACCCGGAGCCAACGGACTTATACCAATTAACACAACAAGCTCAATCTTGAGCTTACCTTTCCTTATCCTTCTACTCCTAAGGTGGAGCAAAAAGTAATAGCTCACTTGTTTATAGTGTTAATTGAAAAAACGCCCTCTGCTTATATACTTCTATCTGCTTAGCAGAGAGTCATAAGCCTATTAGACATATTTATTTGTAAACCTTTGAGCTCTGACTAAGAATGATTTGCTCCCACCAAACAATGATTTGCTCCCACCAAACAATAGTTTGCTCCCCGTCAAACGATAGGTAAAAGGACTAAGAAAAGCAGCCGGCGACTTGTTAAAAGATGAAAGTATAGTGCATTCATAAACGACTCTTTTTTTGATTGAAAAATTAAGACAAAATAGCAAGCATACAAAAAATCTTATAAATCGTAGCTTTGGAAAGGTTCAGCAGCAACAAAGATCAAACCATTCAATATTTTTCTGTTAGAAACAGGAACTCTGTCTATCTTTAACCTACCTCCCGCCTAATTCAATATGGCAAGTGAATTGTTATCAAAATTCTTTATATTATAAAGAGTATAAGTACTTACTTTTTTTCGATTTTCAGGCTGTATTAACTCAGACAAGATCCCCTTGTTTAAGACTCTATGCTTCGGTAATAAGGGGCGATAAAAGGCAAGCATTGGGTATGCACAAATTTGTACCGCCACATATGTTTTCGGAGAATCAAAATATGTGGAAAATGCTTTGTCTATATTGCATATCAGAATTGTTTGTCTTATCTTTGCAGATAAATTTACGAAACAATATTTCTGACCATAGGGTAACTATTCTCATTGAACAACATATATGGAGACTTTTTTCCAAACCCATGCCTATCTTGTAGAGCATCTACATACGACTGTGCGCCGCTCTTTAATGGATACGATCGATTGGAGCTATCGCATGATTGCAATTAGAGGGCCGCGAGGCGTAGGCCGAACCTCATTTTTGCTCGAATATGCCAAAGAAAATTTCGACATTCAGCTACATCAGTGTCTGTATGTCAATATGAACAACTTCTATTTTCAAGGTCACGGCTTAGTAGAGTTTGTCGGAGAATTTGTAGCTCGCGGCGGACAAGTGCTGCTTATTGACCAAGCATTCAAACTACCTGATTGGAAAAACCAGCTTGTAGAGATTTATCGTAAATACCTCTATCTGCGTATTGTATATACGACGACTTCTGTTGGCTACAACAAGGAAGATGGTGATCACGAATTAAATCGTATCACGCATAGCTACGTGCTTCATGGCTTTTCATTCCGAGAATATATCAATCAGCAGACTGGTTACGAGCTGGGTACTTATACGCTTTCGGAAATTCTAAATGACCATGAGCGCATCTTAAAGGCTATCCTACCAAAAGTGAAGCCTTTTGAGCACTTTCAGAACTATCTGCACCATGGTTACTATCCTTTCTTTTTAGAGAATCGTAACTTTATGGAGGCACTTCTGAAAGCTATGAATAACATGATTGAGGTAGACATTCTCTTTGACAAACAAATCGAACTGAAATATTTGTCACGCATCAAGAAGTTGCTATATTTGCTCGCCGCTGCAGGAGAAGATTTCTCACCAAATGTAAGCAGATTGGCAGAAGAAATACAAACATCACGCGCTACCGTAATGAACTATCTCGAATATCTCGAGGAAGCGCGCTTGATAAATATGGTGTATAAAGAAGGTGACTCTTTCCCCAAAAAACCGGCAGCTGTAATGCTCCATGACACAAATTTAATCTACGGTATAAAGGCTGGAGAAATAACAGAGCAAACAGTAATGGAGACATTCTTCGTCAACGTTTTATGGAGACATCATACGATCTCTAAAGGAAGACGCCCTGGCTTCTATACCATAGATGGGACTACAGAAATTTGTGTATGTGAGAAGGCACGCAGACCCAAACGTTCTGAAAATTTCTACTACGCAAAATACAATACAGAAATAGGCCGCGACAATGAAATACCCATTTGGTTGTTTGGCTTCCTATATTAAAGTTTTACCAGATATATAACAATTAATTTTTTCTATAGCAACAATGGCAAAAGAAAAGAAATTCATTACTTGCGATGGTAACCAAGCAGCAGCGCATATAGCTTATATGTTCTCTGAGGTGGCTGCTATCTACCCAATCACGCCATCTTCTCCGATGGCAGAGCACATTGATGAATGGGCTGCAGCAGGCCAAAAGAATCTTTTTGGCGATACAGTTCACGTGCAAGAAATGCAAAGTGAAGGAGGTGCAGCTGGTGCTGTGCACGGATCATTACAAGCCGGCGCTTTAACTACGACATTTACGGCTTCTCAGGGTTTGCTCTTGATGATACCGAATATGTATAAAATTGCCGGAGAGCTTCTTCCTTGCGTATTCCACGTCTCTGCACGTACTTTGGCTACGCACTCTCTCTGTATCTTCGGTGATCATAGCGATGTGATGGCTTGTCGCCAAACTGGCTTCGCTATGCTTTGTGAAGGCTCAGTTCAAGAAGTAATGGACTTGGCTGCCGTAGCTCACTTAACGGCAATTGAAAGTCGTGTACCATTTATCAACTTCTTTGACGGTTTCCGCACATCTCACGAGTACCAAAAGATTGAAGCAATGGATATGGAAGAGCTTCGTCCTTTGGTAGACCAAAAGGCATTAGCAGAGTTCCGCTCACGTGCTATGAGTCCAGAACACCCTGTTGCACGGGGTATGGCAGAAAATCCGGAAACATTCTTCGCTCACCGCGAAGCTTCCAATAAATACTATCGCGAAATCCCAGGTATCGTAGACAAGTATATGCAAGCTGTATCTAAAATTACAGGTCGCAAATACGATCTCTTCAGTTATTATGGTGCAGAAGATGCAGAGCAACTTATAATCTGTATGGGTTCTGTAACAGAAGCTGCTCGCGAAGCAATTGATCACTTGCTGCAAGAAGGACGCAAGGTTGGCATGATCAGCGTTCACTTGTTCCGTCCATTCTCTACAAAGCACTTGTTGGCAGCTGTTCCAAAGACTGTAAAACGCATTGCTGTTCTTGACCGCACAAAAGAACCAGGCGCAGAGGGAGAACCGCTTTACCTTGATGTAAAAGAGGCATTCTACAATCACGAAGATCGTCCTCTGATCGTTGGCGGCCGCTATGGCTTAGGTTCAGCTGATACTACACCGACAATGATTATATCTGTTTACGACAACTTAAGCTTGCCGGAACCGAAGAATCATTTCTCACTGGGTATTGTTGACGACGTTACATTCGAGTCTCTTCCACTTGAAAAGGAACAAGCGTTAGGTGGTAAAAGCATTTTTGAAGCTAAGTTCTTTGGTCTAGGTGCAGATGGCACTGTTGGTGCAAACAAGAATTCTATTAAGATCATAGGTGATAACACAGACAAGTACTGCCAAGCTTATTTCTCTTATGACTCTAAGAAGTCAGGAGGTTTTACTTGTTCTCACCTACGCTTTGGAGATACACCAATCCGTTCTACTTATCAGATTAAGACGCCGAACTTTGTAGCCTGCCACGTTCAGGCTTACCTTCGCATGTATCATGTAACAGAGGGTTTGCGCGACAATGGGACTTTCTTGTTGAACACTATTTGGGACAGCGAAGAATTAGCAAAGAACCTCCCCAACAACATTAAACGCTACTTCGCTGAGCACAATATTACCGTCTATTACATTAATGCTACTAAGATTGCCCAGGAAATTGGCTTAGGCAATCGTACCAACACAATTCTACAATCTGCGTTCTTCCGCATTACAAACGTTATACCTGTTGACTTAGCCATAGAT
>JABZGO010000096.1 GCA_015259305.1 Alloprevotella tannerae
CTTCTGTTTGCAGTCACCACATTTCTGCTTTGCGTCACCGCACTTCTGCTTGCAGTCGCCTGATTTCTCTTTACAGCAACCGCCGGCTTTCATTTCGCCGCAGCTACTTGCGTTCTTTTTGCAGGCCGTCTGATTGGTCTGCTGCGAGCACGTTTTCGGCTCTTCGCAAGACGCGGAAGTCTTCCCCAGCGTCCTTTCACGGTTAATCATCTGTTGGCGTAAGTCGCCCTCCGTCAAGGTTTTTACCTGACCATTTGTTGCTTTATTAACCGTTACTTTACTTGTGCTATAAGCAGGTTCTGTTACGAAGCGTTCAGTTTGCTTCTCCACGCGTTCAGTTTTCGCTTTCTTTGCCGGACGGCGCTTTTTCGGGCGCTGTGCAGTAGCTCCTACGCAGACTGCAGCCAGCAATAAAAATGCTACATACTTCTTCATCGTAATTTAATCTTTTTTATCGTTATACATAATTAGAAATCGCTTGCTTCCCTCCAGCACCGCATCGGGCAAAGCTGAAAGAAAGTAGCCGATTTGTTGCAAAAATAATACAAACCGCCCAAACGATGACCATAAAACCCGAATGTATACCTTTAATAATTGTAAACTCAGAAAGCAAAATTGCCATTTTTCACCCCGCAAACGCTCAATTGAGCAAAAAAAGCAAGAAACTCAAACCGCACGACGACAAGCTAAAAAAACAAGAATTTGTAATTTTGTAGTCACAATCAACACACAGTCACACAAAGATGAATCAAACGACCGACGCAAGACGCCTTTTACAGCGCAAACTCGACTCTCTCTTGCGCACAGGGCAAATTCTGTTAGAAAGCTCTGCTGATACCAGCCGCATTATGCGCAATATGAAGCGCGCGGCGGCTTATTTGGGATTGCCGGAGAAGAATCTGCACATCCACATCGACTATAATATGTTGATGGTCAACATTCACAACACCGAACTCTCCTTTTCCAAATTTCAGCGTTGCGATAAGCACGGCATCAACTTCACGGCGATTTCAGCCGTTAGCAAATTGACCTATCGAGCAGCCCATGAAAATTATACTTTGGCGCAATATGAAGCCGCGCTCGACGAGATTGCCAATCGCGAGCGCAACTATTCGCCACTCTTGACGGCCGTTGGAGCTGCCTTTGCCTGCGGCGGCTTCTGCATACAATTTGGTTGCGATTGGATCGCTTTTCTCTACGCCACGCTTGCTGCCTTTCTGGGTTTCCGCCTACGCTATCGGCTGATCGAATTTGGCCTTAATATCTATATGGCTATTGCCTGTGCCGCCTTTGCCTCAACCGTTGTGGCTTGGCTGACCACGTATTTACCCGCCGGCTGGACTTCTACGCCCCTCCATCCCCTCTTAGCCTGCGCCTTGTTCATTGTACCGGGCGTCCCGCTCATAAATTTTGTCGACGATATGTTAGACAACAACATCCAAACCGGACTTGTGCGAGCCGCCAATACGATGATGATGATGATAGCTATGGCTTTCGGCATCCTTTTCGCCCTCAAATTCTGCCTATGGGCCTTCAATTTTCAACCCGATATTATGGGCATCCCGATGGTCCCCCACCACAACTATTGGGAATACGCCATCGCGGCCGCCATCTCCGGTATGGGTTTCTCGATGATCTTTAATATCCCGAAGCGCCTCCTATGGGTCGCTGCCGTGGGCGCAGCCATAGCCGTCTGCACCCGCAATCTGGTCAGTTTGCAGCCCGACGAATTATGCCAATTCAGCTTAGGTTGGGGCGGCGTATTGGGTTCGCTGGCCGCTTCCGTCTTAATCAGTTTGATTATGTTGCGTATGGCTCACCGCGTCCACGCTCCGATGCAGATTCTGCCTATCAGTAGCGTCATCCCGATGGTGCCCGGCGTGCTGATGTATCGCAGTCTCTACTCCTTCTTAATGATGACGCGCACGGAGACCCAATTGGTCGATATGATGTCGCTGGCCGGCATCAACGGCATCAACGCTTCGCTCATGATCTTCTGCATCGCCTTAGGCGTGGCCGTGCCTTCCGTCTTCGCCAAGCGATATATCGGCGCCAAGAAGCAACACCGCTTCTTCGAGACGCTGAAAGCGCAGCGACGCGAAGACAAATCCTTCGACTGGGAGCAATTTTAAGATCAACGCAAGCGGCCCGTCATACGGCGGCCGCCCAACTTTCAAATAGCGACACTGATGAACAAGACATTTAAGCGCATGGATCTCAGCCTCGTAGGCCGCGAAGATCCCTTTCAAGCCATCGGCCACGAATGGTTGTTGGTTACGGCCGGCACACCGACACATTATAATATGATGACGGCCAGTTGGGGGATGCTGGGCATCCTTTGGAACAAGCCCGTGGCTACGATTTTCATCCGTCCGGAGCGATATACACACGACTTTGTCGAGACTACAGACCGCCTGACGCTGAGTCTGCTCGGCGATCATCGCGAAGCCTACAAAATCTGTGGCTCAAAATCGGGGCGAGATCTGGATAAGACGGCCGCTGCGGGCCTCCACCCGGCGACGCTACCCGACGATCTCGTCACTTTCGCTGAAGCTCGCTTGGTTTTGGTTTGTCGCAAACTCTACAAGTCGACCCTGCGCGCCGACGAGTTTATAGACGCACAACCTTACGATCGTCATTACAGCCCCAAAGAAGGAAATTTGCACGACGTATATGTCTGCGAAATAGAAGCCGTCTACGCTCCCGAAGGCGACGCCTAAGCGTAGCCCCGCAAAGGGCGCAATCATCGTCCCGCTCAAAGCATCTACGGAGGCTTTGGGCGGGATTTTTTTTGCGGAGATCAAGTATTTCTTCCGTCTTTTTAGTCATTGCATAACCACAGCAGTCGGCCGCCGACGTTTTTCATCACGAGAAAAAAGGTTTGCGCTCGTGATAAAAAAGGCTTCACCTCACGAGAAAAAAGGTTTGCGCTCACGAGCGTAAAGGTGTACGCTCACGATAAAAAAGGTGTACGCTCGTGAGCGTAAACTAAAATCGTGGGATGGAAGAGCGGCAAATGTGCGTTGCCGCGTGTGGAAAAGTCGAACCTTTGCACACCATTATCGCAACCGAGTCTCCTAAAAGAGCCTTGCGCGCAAGGTGAAAAAAGTCGACGGAGGGCATCGTCAAGTCAGACGGAAAAGAAACCGGGCGTGTCGCATCCGCAATCCCATTGGGCGTAGATGTAGTTGCTATGTGTAGCTCCGTCGCAGGACTTGTCGACAAACGAAAAGTCGCCAACGATTATTTATATACATCGTTAGGCGAACTAAAAAGAGCGTGGGTTGTCGGCGTTGCACCTTTCGCCTACGCCTTTGCCTCAGAGGTCGATGGCAAAGGGGCGGCCGTGGCGGCGAATATAGCGCAACCAAAATTTTTTGCGGGCTGCCAACATCCATTTCAAGCAGTCGGCCGCATTCGCTCCGCGCGCCTCGGCATATTTCAAGGCGAGCAATTCAAAAAAGCAGGTCTGCCCCCACAGACGGGCGAAGTTTTCGCAACCGCGGCGCACGCTTACCGGCCCGAAATACATCCGGTTCGTGTCTACCAAAGAGAAGTGCCATCGGCCTTCCACTTGATCAAACAAAATATTGCCCGGTGAGAAGTCGCGATGCAAGATGCCTTGTTCGTGCATACGAGCTGCCAAGGCGGCAAATTGCGCGATGATTCCCATATTCTCAGGCGTGAGTTGCACTTCCGCAAACTCGTAGAAGCGCCGCGAATAGGGGCATTGCCTACTTACGAAATAGCTGTTCGTAAGCCAAAGTCCCTCGCGCTCTTCCCGATACCCGACGGCCTCCGGCGTCTCTATGCCCGCTGCCAGCAAACGCGCCGGATACGTATAGGCGCGCAAGCCTTTCGGCGTGCGAAAGAGCGAGTAAACCAGCTTGCGCCAGCCGCGCGGACGCCCATAGCGCTTAACGTTAAATTCTTCTCCCTCGAAAACACATACGCGTATGCTGTTGCGACTTTCGCGCAAACTGCGTCCGTTTTCAAACTCGCTCACGATGCGTTCCATAAAAGGACGCGCCGCGTCAATCTTAGGGTTCGTCAGAATTTTCAATGTCTTGCGTAAATGAGTCAAAAGAGGGTGATCGTAAGGCCTTCGCGCGCGCCTCATCAGAAGGAACATAGCGGAAAAGGGCACGCGGCGCATTTAAGTGAGAGCAAAAGTAGCGTAGGCCGTAAAAACGACCAAATTATTTGGCTAAAAACTTAAATTAGCGTATTTTCGTCCGCGATTGAATACCACTTTATGAGAATTGCTTACGACGCCAAGAGGCTGTTTAACAACTTTACCGGACTGGGAAACTACAGTAGGACGCTGCTGGATGGACAATTGAAAAACTATCCTGAAGATTTGCACCTGCTTTATACGCCCAAGGTGCGCGCTACGGAGCAGACGCAGCCTTATATCCGGCGCAATCGTTGCCGCGTTGTGCGCCCGGGGGCTTTGTTTCCGGGAGGTTTTTGGCGCACTTTCGGCCTGGCCGGACGCGCGGCCAAAGATCGCGTTGATTTGTTTCACGGCTTGAGCCACGAATTGCCCGTCGGCTTGGTGCGGCGGCGCATCCCCTCGGTCGTAACAATGCACGACGTAGCTTGGCATACGTTTCCGCAAATGTATCATGCGATCGACCGGCGCATTTATGACCTCAAAGCGCGCTATGCTTGCCGCTACGCTACGCGCATCGTGGCTATTAGCGAGTCTACAAAGCGCGACGTGATGCAGTATTACGGCGTCGGCGAAGAAAAAATCAGTGTGGTTTATCAGCCTGCGCAACCTTTGTTCTATCATCCTCCGACGTCGGAAATGGCGCGCAGGATTGCCCGCGTGGCAGTTGAGGATTTGCCGCAGGATTATTTATTATATGTGGGAGCCATCAATTCGCGCAAAAATCTGCTCGGCTTGGTGAAAGCCGTAGAGCAACTCCCCGCTGCCGACCGCCTGCCGCTCTTGATCGTAGGGCGAGGCCGCGAGTATGAAGTTGAGGTGCGGAAGTATGTGGCCGAACACCATTTGGATGCTGTCATACACTTTTTGCCCCACATTCGGAACAACGAGGATCTACAAGCGCTCTACTGCTGCGCACGCGCCTTCGTCTATCCTTCTTTCTACGAAGGTTTCGGCCTGCCCGTGGTCGAAGCGATGCTGAGTAGCTGCCCCGTCGTGACCACTTCCGTTTCGAGTTTGCCCGAAGCCGGCGGCCCCGCCGCCTTATACGTCGCGCCCGACAACGTTGAGGAGTTGACGGCCGCGCTGCAAGTCGTTGTCAATGACGAATCGCGCCGCCGGACGATGATAACGCGCGGTTTGGAGCACGCACAAACGACTTTTTCGCCCGATGCCTTGGCCCGCCGGATGCACGATTTGTACGAAGAGGTCATTACCGGACGTTTGTAAGTCGAAGGCCCGACTTCCGATAACGCTGTGGCGTCTTGCTTAGCGCCGGCGGCCGCCTCCGGCAATAAAGATGGGCCTTTTTCGGGTACAGTAGCGCCTGCGCCGATTATAATTGCTACTTTTGCAAGCGCAGGGCCGATCGCCCTTAACCCCGCTAAAAAATAAAACGACAATGAATACTTTCTTGAAGAAAATTTCCGGCGACGCGATAGCTGTATTGCTGTTTCTCGTGATCGCTTTTACTTATTTCATGACGCCGATTAGCCAAGGGCTGGTCTTGGGCGGCCACGACGCGATGGCCGCTGTGGGCCAAGGGCGTGAGAATGCAGAATACGTGGCCGCAACCGGCGAGCAGACGCGCTGGACGAACACGCTCTTTAGCGGCATGCCGACTTATCAGATCGCGCCGGCCTATGAATCGAGTTCGTTTTTGGGATTCTTTGCGAAGGCTTACGGACTCTTTACTTCCGGACCGGTACTCTATCTCTTCCTATTTTTGTTGGGCTTCTACATATTATTGCGCGCCTTCAATTTCCGCCCGTGGCTGGCGGCTTTGGGCGCGATCGTCTGGGCCTTCTCTTCGTACTTCTGCATCATCATTGCGGCGGGGCACATTTGGAAAGTGATGCCCTTGACCTTTATTCCGCCAACGATAGCCGGCGTTATACTCTGCTATCGCGGTAAGCTACTCTGGGGATCTTTTGTTACGGCGCTCTTTACCGCCTTTCAAATTATGTCCAACCACATTCAGATGTCCTACTACTTTGCCTTTGTCATGTTCTTCCTTATCTTGGCATACGGCATCGATGCTACGCGCCGCAAGGCCATACCTCAGTGGGCAAAAGCTACGGGCGTGATTCTTTTAGCCGGCGTTGTGGGCTTATTAGCTAATGTTTCCAACCTGTATCATACCTACGAATACTCAAAATTGTCTATGCGTGGACCCGCCGAACTCGCTCCACAGACGCCTGAGAAGGCGCAAGCGACGAACGGCGGCTTAGATCGCGACTATATTACGCAATGGAGCTACGGCGTAGGCGAGAGTTTTACGCTGCTTATTCCCGATTTTAACGGCGGAGGTTCCGGCAGCATTTTAGATCGTCCCAATGTTGACGAACTCAACGGCTATGATCGCTTTTATCAGGCCGCAGGCCGCTTTCAGGAAATCGCGGCCAAGAGCGGACAACAAGTCACTCCGCCCGGATTAGATCAATATTGGGGCGACCAACCCTTTACGGTTGGCCCTGTTTATGTTGGCGCTTTCGTTTGTTTCCTCTTTATCTTTGGCTTCTTCTTCGTGCGTGGGCCTTTGAAGTGGGCGCTTTTGGCTTCCACCGTGCTTTCTTTCCTTTTCGCGTGGGGCCATAATAATCCCGCCTTTACCAATTTCTGTATAGATCATTTGCCGCTTTACAACAAATTCCGCACACCCAGTTCGGCACTCGTCGTGGCAGAGTTTGCCATTCCTTTGCTGGCCATGTTAGCCTTGGCGCGCCTCATAAAAAGTCCCGCCGACGTCTTCGGAACAAAGCGCGG
>JABZGO010000097.1 GCA_015259305.1 Alloprevotella tannerae
GCTCTATTTAGGATGCTTGATTATCAAGAGTGACGATGCCGATGTTCAGATCTCAGGCGCACTCAGTACGACGGGCGAAACGCTGCGACCGGCTTTGCAGATTATTAAATGTGCGCCGGGCGTTTCTGTCGTGAGCGGTGCAATGCTCTTGTTGACCCAAGCTGAAGAATACGGACAGGACGGCATTATTGTAATGGGCGACGTAGCTGTTACGCCGATGCCGGATGCCGAGCAGTTGGCACAAATCGCTTATTGTACGGCTCAAACGGCTAAAAGCGTAGCCGGAATTGCCGAGCCACGTGTGGCCATGCTCAGCTTCTCTACGAAAGGCAGTGCGAAGCACGAAGTTGTGGATAAAGTTGTTGAGGCTACACGCATCGCAGAAAAAATGTATCCCAACCTTCAAGTGGATGGCGAACTGCAAGCTGATGCAGCACTCGTACCGTCTGTAGGTGAGAAGAAAGCGCCGGGCAGCAATATTGCCGGCAAAGCGAATGTTTTGATCGTACCCAACTTGGAAGTGGGAAATATTGGCTACAAACTCGTGCAACGTTTAGGTAAGGCTGAAGCACTTGGCCCCATCTTGCAGGGTATCGCGCGTCCGGTCAACGATCTTTCGCGCGGCTGTAGTGTAGAAGATATTTATAAAATGGTAGCCATAACAGCCAATCAAGCTATTGCTGCCAAAGCAGAAAAATAAGTAATATGAAAATTCTTGTAGTCAATTGTGGTAGTTCATCCATCAAATACAAATTGTATGAGATGGAGAATCATAGCGTCATTGCTGCCGGTGGTATAGAAAAGGTCGGCATTGAAGGTTCTTTTCTTAAAGTAACACTCCCCGATGGCACGAAGCGGGTCATTGAACACGAATGCCCAACGCATTCTGAAGGTATTCGCTTGATGTTTAAAACGCTGCTTGATCCTGACATCGGCGCCATCAAGAGTTTGGACGAGATTAGCGCAGCCGGCCACCGCATTGTCGCAGGCGGTATCTTCACGAAGAGCCAAATCGTCTCAGACGAAATGATCGAACAATGGAAGCCTTTTATGGAATTGGCGCCACTTCACAGCGAAGCACACTTGAAAGGCTACTTGGCTGTTAAGGAGCAATTGCCTGATCTCCCACAAGTCTTTGTTTTTGATACGGCTTTCCACCAAACTATGCCGCCTAAGGCGTATATGTATGCACTTCCTTACCGCTATTATTCAGAAATGCGCATTCGCCGCTATGGCGCTCACGGCACAAGTCACCGCTACGTGACTCAGCGTGCAGGTGAATTCCTGAACATGAAGCCTGAGGAGCATCGCTTCATCACTTGTCATATCGGCAACGGCGCGTCTATCTCTGCCGTAGATCACGGAAAGTGCGTAGATACGTCTATGGGCTTGACGCCACTTGAAGGTCTTATGATGGGTACGCGCACCGGCGATATCGATGCGTCTGCTATTCTCTATATTATGGAGCGCGAACATCAGACGTTAGAAGAGGCTGTCAATCTTCTCAACAAGGAGAGCGGCGTCTTGGGCATTACAGAGATGTCCAGCGATATGCGTATCATTGACGATGCGGCGATGGCGGGGAATAAACGTGCGCAATTGGCGCTTGATATGTACGATTATCGTATCAAGAAATACATTGGCGCTTATGCTGCAGCGATGAATGGTGTAGATGCTATCATCTTCACGGCCGGTGTCGGTGAACACCAATGGGACGTGCGCGAAGAAGCTTGCAAGAACATGGAATATCTCGGCGTAAAACTCGATTTTGAAAAGAATCGGAAAAACTTTGGTGAGGAAGAAATCATCTCTACGCCTGACAGCAAAGTTATCGTAGCCGTTATCCCGACTGATGAAGAATTATTGATCGCTAAGGACACTGAAGAATTGGTAGTTAAATGTTAATCTACAGTTAGTTCTATTGAAATTTACTCGCCCTCGTCCTTTTGGTACGAGGGCGAGTTGCTTGTATTTAAGATCAAAGATGCTATAATACGTGGATTCGGTATAAGAACGCGACTGAAAACGCTATAGGAGTAGAAGCGTTTTCATAACTCTACACGAAATCTCTTTCAGATAGAGGGACTTATTTGAGTAAAAACGGATCTTTTTAATCGAAAATAGGAAGTATGAATCATGGGATTGCTTTTCTGCTTGGCGGACTATTGCTGTTCGTTTGGATGGGCATATTATGGGCTTTTAAGGAGCTTTGTTTAGAAAAGATAAAGAGTGGAGTTCTGAAATATTCACTGGGAATGATGTTTACCTATGTGATATTGTTCCTGATTTATGTGGCTTCTGAACATTATTTACCTCTAAAAACTCTTTTACTCAACTGGTATATTGGGGGCGTTCCTGGCGGAATCATTTTGATTCTTGTTCCTGCCTTTTATTCTATCTTCCTTATAGGGAAAGGCTACGTCAATGAAGGAGGCAAGAAAGCTCCCTTTAGGTGGAAATTAAAGATGATGACGTCTGTTTTCTCAAATGGGTTTCTGGCACTATTCGGCCTGATGTTCTTTTCTTTCCTACAGCGGAGCGGCACTTTTGCTGAGTTAGTGGCACTTATCCAAGAGACGGCACAGTCAATCAACTGGGGCTGGATGCTTGCTTTCGTGGCTTGGTGTGGGCTCATCGTGTTGATTGTGTGGCTCGACCATAAGAAGCACTCCTCAAAGTCTATGCATAAAGAGTAAATATGAGGCAGTTAAAATTAGCACCAGTTCGGTATAAATCAATGTAAAATCCTTTACGGATCGGCTCTTCGGAAAGCAATTTGTAGACAGAATATATACCGAACTCACATATTACGCGAGTTTGGGTTAAGAAAATCCTTTTAAAAGTTAGAACTATTTGTATACTAAACTAATCCTAAACTCACGCCTACAATGCACCATATAGTTTCAATGAATAAACAGTTGTCGCGTACTACTGAAGCTATTTCCGATACATCTCAATGTCAAAGCTAATCTTATTTTACCGTAGTCTTTACGATTTGCTGTGCACGTTCCAGTGCTAAATTGATATGGCTACAAATATTCTCACGACCTAAAAGTTCGTCGAATTTGGCTTTCAACAATACGTTTTCTACATTCGGGAGGACACCCGACAGTACAATTGGTATGCCTTGTTTACGCGATTGTTCGCACATTACAGCAAGATTATGAAGTCCCGTAGAATCAATGAAAGGCACTTTACGCATACGAATAATGCGGACTTTCGACTTATCACCCATAGTAAACATAAGTTCCTCGAAACGGTTGCCAAGTCCAAAGAAATAAGGACCATAGATTTCGTACACTTCTACACCATCGGGAATGGTAAGATACTTCTTATCCAACAGCACATCGGTATCATCGTTCAAATTAATCTTATCGGTGATAAGACGCACGTCTGTTATTTCCGCTACACGACGCATCAGTAGCAAACAAGCAATAAGCAAGCCTACTTGGATAGCAACCGTAAGGTCGAATACCACCGTAAGAAAGAAGGTTACAAGCAAAATAACAATATCAGACTTAGGTGTTTTAAGCAAAGCTGCAAAAGTTCTCCAACCGCTCATATTGTAAGCCACTACAACCAATACACCCGCCAAACACGACATTGGTATATATTGCGCCAAGGGCATCATAAACAAGAAGATTAGCAAAAGCACGATAGCATGAACAACACCTGCAAGAGGCGATTTACCGCCGTTGTTTATATTGGTCATTGTACGTGCAATAGCACCCGTAGCAGGTATTCCGCCAAACAATGGTACAAGCATATTGGCAAGTCCCTGCCCTATCAGTTCAGAATTAGAATCGTGCCGTTCGCCCGTTACACCATCAGCAACAGTGGCAGAGAGCAACGACTCGATAGCTCCAAGCAAGGCAATTGTGAGCGCAGGAGCTACCAAACCTTTCATAACTTCAAAGTTGATAGTTGGCAAAGACAGTTCGGGTAATTTATTGCTAATAGTAAAGCGGTCGCCAATGGTTTCTATAGGGTTTATCCCACAATATTGCTGCAATACCCAAGCTGCCAAAGTCATGACAACGATTGCTACTAACGAACCCGGAATTTTCTTTGAAAAACGCTTTGTGTTCGTAATAATAACTATGCTTAAAAACCCAACCGCAGTGCTCCACCAATTGATGGTACTTAACGAGTGACCGTATGTTACCCATTTGCCCAAAAAGTCTGAAGGCATATCAATTACCGTCAAACCAAATAAATCTTTCACTTGAGTTGTGAAAATGGTAAGCGCAATACCAGCTGTAAAACCTACTACAATAGGATAAGGAATGTATTTTATGATGGTTCCCAATTTCAGAAGGCCAAGTAAAATAAGAAACAGACCAGCCATAATAGTGGCTACCATAAGCCCATCGAAGCCATAGTCCTGAATAATGCCATAAACAATAACGATGAAAGCACCGGTAGGGCCACCAATTTGCACTTTACTGCCGCCAAAAACAGAAATAATGAATCCCGCAATTACGGCTGTTATAATACCTTTTTCCGGAGAAACGCCCGAAGCAATTGCAAAAGCAATAGCTAAAGGCAAGGCCACAATACCGACAATGACGCCGGCCATCACATCAGCACTCAAATTCTCTTTGTTATATCCGCGCAAAGATGTCCAACATACAGGAGCATATCCCAAGAGCTTCATTCCTCTTAAACTAATTTAGAATTAACTTGTTACTGCAAAGTTAGCAAAAAAACGACCACATAGCAAAGTTAGCGTTGGCCTGTCGTCAATACAAGCTGATTCTGCGTTCTAGACCACACGATAAGGGTGTATGTGTCACGTCACCTCATCTAATTGCAAGCTGTTTTAAGCAAAAGAGAGGCAAATATAAACGTCTCACAAACGCACGGTAAAGCGCGCCGTTGAGCTGCATTCTGTGCGTAATCTAAAAGACATTTATACGTACATCAAGCACACTTCCAATAGACGAAAGACTTTATCCTCAAGAAGCATTGAGGCTTTCTTCCGTTTTTTCTTTATTTTTGCGACCTAATGACCCTCGTAAAGTAGGCATTTTAAGCGTTGTTTTTGATTATACTTGACATAGATGGTCTGTACACCACTTACGATAACTGACTGTCAGGTATCAAAATCATCAGGACAATAGTTGAAGCATAAATCCGGATTTATGACAAAGGGGCTACGCGCACAGACTTGCGATTTAAAATTTGGATCAAACACTTATGGCGTTATGGAAAGAAAAAGAGTAATTATACTTGGTGCCAGCAGCGGCATCGGCCATGAAGTAGCACGGCTTTTTATCGAACAAGGATGGACAGTAGGTGTGGCAGCCCGCCGCTTAGACAAGTTGTCCGATTTAAAGGATAATGCTCCGGAACGCGTCTTCACGGCACGGATTGACGTGACGGATGAAGATGCCGAAGCAGCGCTTTTCCAACTCATAGAGCGTATGGGCGGACTTGACCTGTATTTCCATTCAAGCGGAATAGGGTGGAAAAATCCTACGCTGGAGGCAGAGAAAGAAATCAAGACGATGGAAACCAATGCCACCGGCTTTACAAGAATGGTAGGCGCTGCCTATCGTTATTTTGCTGCTAAGGGTGGAGGGCATATCGTCTGCATCACATCCATTGCAGGTACAAAGGGACTTGGCTCTGCCCCAGCTTATAGTGCAACGAAAGCTATGCAGAACACCTATTTGCAAGCATTGGAACAGTTGGCAGCCAGGAAACGACACAACATTATCTTCACAGACATCCGTCCGGGCTTTGTTAACACCCCTCTACTCACAGATAGCGAACACTTTCCTATGCTGATGACCACCGAACAAGTGGCTAGGAGTATTATGAAAGCCATCAGGCAGCGTCGCCACGTTTGCATCATTGACACGCGCTGGCGCATCTTGACCTTCTTTTGGCAACTCATTCCCAATTGGCTTTGGCGACGAATGAAGCTGTCATAAGACCCTTCCTAACTTTCCTAACGAAATTCGGGAAATAGGTCCTTTCAGCCGTAAAAAAGCATAAGTGAAAAATGAATAGTGTTGTCCAGCAAATCACTTTGAATATAGAACTTGTTTATGAAAAAGATCTTTGTTTTTTTGACCTCTCTACTTATTTCGACATTGACTTTGTTTGTTGTGAACTACATCATCATAACGCCTCTTATTATAGGCTACAAGTGTGATCTTGATCAAAATGAATTGACAAAATTCGATGAATTATTTTTTGAGATATCATCTAATACAGGATACCATCCGGAACCTACTACTTTTAATTTTATTCTTACAGCTATTACAGGGTGCATAATAGGGAGTATCGTATATAAAATACTAACTCGTTAAAAGAATCTCTTGTCGACAGATGCGAGAAATGAACAATCGCACATAGTAAAAGTACAAAGTTTAAAACCTACTCTTCAACCTAAGTGCCTTATCTTTATTTCTCTTCATTTTCTAGGGGTTTGTATGAAATGGCATAAGCTTCAGGATTATCTGATGAGTTAGGTTTTCCATTTTTATCGAGTATGGTTATCTTCGCTCCCCCCATACTGGCAGCAATAAAGGAAATTGGCGATTTAAAAATACGAGAGATAGTTTTACTCGCCTCTTCTACCGAACACTTCTTTTCTCCTTCGTAACGATACGTGAATATGGGGACATTCATTTTCTCAAAACCCATAGCCTCCCAAATATATTGCGACTCATTGTCTTGTACCTTTAATATCAAGCCAGGTAAGCCTCCAAACTTATAAGGCCCGAAAGGTAGAGGTATTTCCATGGAAAACCATGCCGTATACTCTCTACCGGCAAAGGGAGCGATAGCCTTAGAACAAGCATAGCCAAGGATTGTATCTACTTCCTCTGTGAAAGTCCAGTCAAGTTGTGGTACATCTTGTTGATACAGTAGAACACCTG
>JABZGO010000098.1:0-2682 GCA_015259305.1 Alloprevotella tannerae
GTGCATCAGATGTTCTTAAGATGTATTACTTAAGGTCAGGTGAGTGCAAGTATACTTCAACCTTTGAGACTTCTAACGGCAAGATAGTGCTTTCGATTCTCTATTTGGGGAACGAAATAAGCCAAGTATCAGTTATCTATGCCGACAAAATTAATAATGAAATCGCGTTTAAAAGGTCGTTAGACGATTTGTAGACTACTATTAATTAATCAATAAGAACTATGATGAAGAAGTACTTATTAGCATTTGTAGCCTTGGTAATGGGCGTTGCTGCTTGGGGTCAATCAGCTTCAAAACACCTTACGTTTAAAGAGCTCCCTATTGATGGGACGCAAGAAGAGTTCGCACGCAAGTTGGAGCGTCTCGGCTTTACTTTCGTGCGGGTCGATAACGAGGGAACGATGCTGGCCGGCGGTGTTGCCGAATATCCCGATTGCGAGGTAGCTGTGTTTACTCCTCGTGGTGTGAGAGAAGTGTCTTCAGTAGGCGTTATCTTCCCATCTCGCGATTCTTGGGCTGAGGTGATGAACGACTACAACACGCTGAAGAACATGCTCATTAGAAAATACGGTAAGCCGGAAGAAGTGACGGAGGAATTTCGTGGCCGCGTAAAGCCAAGCACCGATGATGAGAAGTTGGGCTGCTTGCGTGCGGACGAATGCATGTATTCTACGTTGTTTGACATTGATGAAGGCGACATTCTGCTTCAGATGGGCCACGATAACCAAGGCGCTTGCTACGTGACGCTTGGCTATCGCGATAAGAAGAACGCGGAAAACTCGTCCGACTGGCCGCCCGTAGAGGAAAGAGCCGCTGGAAGGCGTGCAGTTCGCTAAGAAGCAAGTGCACTTTAGTTGTGTTTGCTGCCGGCCGAATGGTTTTTGCCGTCCTG
This sequence comes from Alloprevotella tannerae, assembly GCA_015259305.1. Lineage (GTDB taxonomy): Bacteria > Bacteroidota > Bacteroidia > Bacteroidales > Bacteroidaceae > Alloprevotella > Alloprevotella tannerae_B. The sequence goes on from JABZGO010000098.1 coordinate 893, forward strand.
GGCAGTAGATGCTTGGATCACTTTGAAATTTTAGGCGTGTCAGCTGATGGCACGCCTTATTTTTTATGTAAAAAGTTGGAGCAGAAGGGGCGGCATATCGATGAGCGGCATAACGAGCAGCGGGCGATAAGTGGTTTAGTTCACTTATCGCCCGCTGTTTTGTTGAGGCTCTTATGCCCAATGGGGCAGTGGTTGCTCGGTGGCGGGGCTTAGAGTTCGAGGTCCTGATTGAAAATCTCGTACCAAGGCAAGCCCTGCTTGTTAAGCTCGTCCATAAAGTGGTCGGGATCAAACTCCTCGACGTTCCATACGCCCGGACGATTCCATTCGCCTAACATAAACATTCGCGCACCAATGCAAGCCGGCACACCCGTAGTATAACTTACGCCCTGCATGCCCGTTTCTTCATAGGCCGCTTGATGCGAGCAATTGTTGTAGATATAATAGGTCTGCTCTTTGCCATCTTTCAAGCCGCGAATGCGACAGCCGATGCTGGTTTCTCCCTCGTAGTTTTCGCCAAGCTCTTGCGGGTTGGGCAAGACGGCTTTGAGGAATTGCAGCGGCACGATTTCCATACCGTTATAGTTGATCGGCTTGATGCTATCCATACCGATGTTTTGAATCACGCGGAGGTGCGTCAAATATTCTTGGCCGAAAGTCATCCAGAAGCGCGCACGACGAATCGTCGGATAGTTCTTGACGAGGCTTTCCAGCTCTTCGTGGTGCAGCAAATAGCTCTCTTTGGGCCCTATGTTAGGATAATTGAGCGTTTTGTGAATCTCCAATGGCTCCGTTTCGCGCCATTGTCCGTCTTCCCAATAGAGTCCCTTTTGCGTGATCTCGCGGATGTTAATCTCCGGATTGAAGTTGGTCGCGAAAGCCTTGTGGTGGTCGCCGGCATTGCAGTCTACGATGTCTAAGTATTGTATCTCATCAAAATGATGCTTGGCTGCATAGGCCGTAAATATGCTCGTCACGCCCGGATCAAAGCCGCAACCCAAAATAGCCGTAAGGCCGGCAGCTTCAAAGCGCTCCTTGTAGGCCCACTGCCAGCTATATTCGAAATGGGCTTCGTCTTTTGGCTCGTAATTGGCCGTATCTAAGTAGCTGCAACCGTGGCGAAGGCAAGCCTCCATAATGGTTAAATCTTGATAAGGCAAGGCGAGGTTCATCACCAAATCAGGTTTAAACTCGTCAAAAAGATGCACGAGTTCATCTATATTATCAGCATCGACGCGCGCCGTCTTGATTTTCGGATTGCCGATTGCACGGACGATGTCGTCACACTTAGACTGCGTCCGGCTGGCTATCATAATGTCGCTGAAAACGTCTGCGTTTTTTGCTACCTTGTGGGCCGCAACGGTGGCTACACCGCCTGCGCCGATTATGAGTACTCTTCCCATTTTATTAATTGCTTGTTGTTGATTACTGTCAGATGATGGTTGGTGAGTAGCAATAGATGTTGGCTGCCGCTACGTCGGTATTTGTCGGCCAAACAGCCGGCTATAGCTTTTTCTTCAGAGCTCGTCGCCGCTGATTCCTAGAGCGCTCATCAGCGAATAGCCCAAGATTTCCTGGCTAAAGCCTTGTCCGGTTTGCGGCTCCATAGCGAAGAGCGTCACGCTTTTGTTTGTCAGTTGGCTAATCGCGTTTTTGATTTGCGAACCATAAGTTGCCACATCGCCGATGACCATTATGCGCTCCACAGCTTCAGCTTCGCCGAGCGCAAGGATTGATTGCGTGAACAATTCGCCCTTTGTGATGATCGATTCGACGGGGAAACTGTGCAG
>JABZGO010000098.1:2692-6859 GCA_015259305.1 Alloprevotella tannerae
AAACGGCCGGCTTGAAATGATCAAACTGCTTCTTGCTCGGTTCGTGTAAAAAGAAGGCCTGCACTTGGTTCTCGCCGGGGCGAAGTCCGCCGTCTAAAGCTACGCAATCGAGCCAACGACACAAGTCGCCCTGCTCAATGCGGCGCTCCAACATCCGCTCAAAGTTGACAATCAAGTCAAAAGCTACGCGGTCAAGGTAATCAGCATCGGTCAGGATGACATTGGGCGACCATTCTGCCGGCGTTAAAGGTGCTTTCAAGCTTTTTCCTCCGTCTCTGCTGCTTCAGCGGCCTCTTCCGGTTCAACGAAGTCTTTGTAGCCGGCCTGAACCAGTATGTTATACCATTGAATGAGTTTGATAATGTCAGATTTATGTACGCGTTCGCGGTCATAATTAGGCAATGCCTGCTCCATAAATTCAGCCAACTCAGCTGCTGATGCCTTCTTCGGAGAGAGCGGAGAGGGTTTGCCGTCGAGCGCTTTGCAAATATTGTCGAAGACATTCATTAAAGGCGTATCTTCCTCGTCGGTATACATTGAAACATCACTGAGTGCCGTGATGCGATCGCGCAAACCGGCGGGGAAACGACGCTTTTGCTCGTCAAGCGTTTCAAGTATTAACGTGTTGTTGCCCCTTGATATGAGGCGGAAAAGGCCCGGGCGGCCTGCGATGGCCAATATTTGTTCTTTCATTTTTCTGTTTGTGTTTCTTATGAAAAGTAACCGCAAAGATAATATTTGATGAAGGGACAACCAAGTAAATGCAGTCTTTTATTGGCATCGCTTATCAGGTGCTACCGTCAAATATCAAAGAATTTTCGCTCCAATTCGATCGCTGAAGACCAAACGATAGGCGTCGGACGCCTGGCGGTAGCCGGCCGCAAACTTGTGTATGGCCGAGCAAGGCTTCGCAGACTTTAATAAGGTTAAGCCTATGTGTGGCGATGTCTTAATCAAACCAAATGATGGGCATTGCCTTTCGTCGTTTGCGTTTGCCGCTTTGTGAGCGCGTCTATATATATAATGTGTAGGAGGGGAAGGAGTGCAAGCCGGTCATAAAAGGGCTTGCGCAGGATTTAGAAGGAGAGAAGCGGCGTTAAGTCGGGCGCGGTATTGAGTTCGTTGTCAATGACAATATCGGCGCGTTTGAGCTTTTCAGCTTCGGGCATTTGCAGACTGATCCAGCGCAAGGCTGTTGTGCGGTCTATATTGTCGCGCTCCATTATGCGGGCGATGCGGGTGTCTTCGGATGCGTGAACGAGCACCACTTGGTCCACCAAAACATCAAAGCCGGACTCGTACAAAATGGCACTTTCCATATACGTGATAGGCGCTTTTTGTTGCGCATTCCAATCGAGGTAGCACTTGCGTACGAGGGGGTGGACAACGGCATCGACTTGTTTTGAATAGGCCGGCCCTTGGCAAATGTAGGCTGCCAATTTGGGCTTGTTTAGTTCGCCCGTTGGCGAATAAACATCATCGCCCACCAAGGCTTGCAGGGCCTTTCTTACGTCCAAGTTTGTGCGAATGATGCGTTTGGCTTCATCGTCGCAATAAAAAACGGGGAAGCCTTTTTCTTCCAGCAAGCGGCAGATGTAGCTTTTCCCGCTACCGATGCCTCCGGTTATGGCCCGCTTAATGTTTGCTCCCATTATTGTCGCTGTCAGGGTTGTCTTCGATGACGTAATCTACGTCTTGCGGAGAAATGCGAACGTGCCTTACGCCCGGCGGGAGGGATTTTAGTGAGAGATGGCAGCGTGAGGATTGGTTTTCTAACAGACTTTCGTAATTAACCACCAGCACAAACTGGTCGGCAGTCACAGAGCGGTAGAGGTGCATCCCGACTTGGAATGTAACGCTCACGCTTGAGGGGAAGGTGCGCAAGGTCTTGGAGGCGGGGAAGTTGACTTGCTGCACGGGCACTTGGACGGTTTTCTCTACCAAGCGATCTACGATCAAGTCGAGGCTGATTCTCTCCGGTACAAACTTGACGCCGGGGGCTGTCTGAAAGAATACTACTCGCTTTGTGTTGTCTGTCAAGCCCGTTAACCGTAAGGGTACGGTCTGTGCGGCGCGAATGGCGTTCAGCTGATTGCGAGCGGCGTAGACCGTGACGCTATCCGGATTATGGCGCACTTGCATGACGTAAAACGGCTCCGCTGCTTCAAACGTGCCGTTCACCACGACGGGTACGCGCTTTCGCTCTCCGTAGTTGAAGTAAAACTCTATTTGCTGTGGGCGTTGGGCTACAATCTGCATACCTTGCGGTAGGCGTTGCGAAACGAACTTTGTAAGCTCGGCAGAAGAGACTATGCCGCGCCCGGAGTTGTCGGCATAATCATTGAAGTTGATGAGTATCGGACTGCCGCTCATGCTTCGCGCTACATTTAAGAGATTGAAGCCTTTATCGCGCAGACTTACGTGAACGCTCTTCGGAATATCAGTCGTAATGACTACATTCTCGGGAACATTAATCAGCTTGATGGGAAACTCAAAGTCTTGTTTGTACGTCTGATTCAAGTTTGTAAAAACCCAAAACGCAAAACTGATGAACAAAAATACTAAGAAGGTGAAGAATTGCTTGTTCCAAACCAAGGAAAAGCCCTTCTTCGCCCACCTGTTTAGCTTTTTGCTCAATCGTTCTTCCATCTGTGTGTTTGCCCGTCTCGCTTTCAACGCCGCAGGCTTGCTCCGGCGTTATTTAGGTTGCCCTTTCGGCATAATGGCGGAGCGATCAAATTTGATTTCAACGCCGGTGCTTACGTTCAGCGTAATGATGTCGTTGTCCTCAATGCGTTTGATTGTGCCGTGGATGCCGCCAATGGTGATGACGTCTTGCCCCACTTCAAGCGCATTGCGAAATTTTTGAATTTCCTTTTGTTTTTTATTTTGCGGGCGAATCATGAAGAAATATACGATGGCAAATAAACCAACGAGCATCACGATCATCTGAATGCCGCCCCCTTGCGGTTGCGCTGCAGCCAAAGGAATAAAGTTCATAGTCTTAATATTGTTTGGGTGTTTATTTTAAAAGTAATTTTTCAGCTTGGAGATACTTCACGACGTGGTCAAGCAGGCCGTTGATGTACGAAGAACTGCGCGGCGTGCTGTAGATTTTAGCGATGTCTAAGTATTCATTAAACGTCACGTTCAAGGGAATCGTCGGGAAAGTGAGCATTTCCGTCAACGCGATCTGCATAATGATTACGTCCATAAAGGCCAGGCGGCCAAATTCCCAGTTTTTGCTGTTGCCACGGATCAGGTCGCGCATTTCTTCGCCGCGTTCGATGGTCGTTTGGAAAAGTTCGAGCGCAAACTGGTGGTCGTCTTCCGTGTCATACTCCGGTAAGATCTCCTGTTTCTCCCCACTAGTCGGCGTGAAACGTTTGATGGTTTTCAAGACGAAGCTGTCTACAACGTCCTTGTCGTCATTCCAATAGAGACTGTGCTCTTCCAGAAAATCGACCAACTCATCATTGTTGCAGACATACGTCTTATAGAGTTTGCGAATCAATTCGCGATCTGCCTCGTAGTCGAAATTTTCTTTGTCCATATACATTTGGAAAATTTCGCTTTCGACAAAGAGCGTGTAGACCTTTTTTACATAGAGTTCCTCATCGTCCCACTCAGCGTGGTGCTCACGAAAAGCGTTCAAGACCTCGTTTTCGTCCAGTTGACGCAAGAACAGGTTCTCGGCCAGTCGGCTATCGGGCGAGTTGTTGCCGATTTTTGTGCCTAAGCGCTCTGCTCGAGCGGCTCTCATGCCTTCTTTCTTCTCCGCATATTGGCGGATATTGATCAGGAAGCAAAGCAAATATTGATAAAGCTCGTGGGCTTTCGACAAGCTGAAGTTTAATTCCTTCAGCGCTACGTCCATTGTCTTTCCCGGGTTTTGATAGTATGCATAGATCAGCTGAACCACTTTCAGCCGAATAAGTTCTCGGTTAATCATTCTTTCGTCTAAGAAAAGTGTTGCTTATTGATAATGGGGCAAAATTACGAAGAAAACTCGCCTTATTCAACTTTTACCGCTACTTTTTCCAAAGTTATTTGCCGCCGAGGCGTAATGGGGCGTCTGCGGAGTGGGAGCGATGGTTGCAGCGGCTTCCTTGCGCCTTCTTTGTTGCCGCGGGTTTTTCAGCGAAGTTGTATATAAACAATGTGTGT
>JABZGO010000099.1 GCA_015259305.1 Alloprevotella tannerae
TAGTACCACCCCATCGTACTTTTCCCTTTATGAGCATAGCCCTTGAAGACACAATTGGAATACTCACGCTTGTTTTCTCACAGGAAGAAACTTTTTTTGAGAAAAAAGAAGAACTGCTTATCCCGAATTGGGGTTATTACTATTTTTGCATTTGTCTTATGACGTTTCAAAGGCTAAGATGCCCCTAAAAAAAAGGAGGCGCTGAAAGTCGGCCGTAAACACGACCAACCAAAGAGCGTACGGAATATGAAATCTACAAGTGTTTTAGCCTTGTTCGCCCCGGCCTGGATGGCATTCACTCAACAAAACAATCAGAAAGCACGCGACTGAGAAAAACAACTCAACTATTTACTCGCAACGCTTCTAGACGTTGCACAATATGCTACTATTATGACAAAACATTTACTCAGCAGCAGATACATAGCCATCATCGGGCTGTTTATCGCTATGTTTGCCCTGCCTGTTCAGGCGCAAAACATTCTGCTCTCGGAAGACTTTGAGGATGTCATCCTTGATGAGAACGAAGGCGAGAGCACACAGACACTTCCGGCCGGCTGGACGAAGATCGACGCCGATAAAGATGGACAAAATTGGTTCATCTACTATACCGAACCCGGCGGCGTAGGTCAAGGACACAATGGCGGAAAGTGTGCAACGTCGGCTTCTTTCGACAAAATAACGCAAGCGGGGATCCATCCGGACAATTATCTCGTTTCGCCCGAAGTAAAAGGCGCCGTCCGCGTAACGTTCTTTGCTTGCGCTCAAGATGAAAGCTATTCAAATGAACACTTTGCCATCTGTGCCTCTACGACCGGGAAGGAAGCAGGCGACTTCAAGATTATACAAGAATGGACCATCAGCGAACTTCCAACTTCTGCACCGGGCAAGCGCTTGAAAGACCAGACGGCTTGGAAGCTTTTTGATGTCAATCTGCCTGAGGGAACAAAATACATCGCCTTCCGACACTATAATAGTACAGACCAATATTGCGTAAACATCGACGATGTAACCGTCTACGGTAAGCAAGCGATAACGAACTATGGATTCAAGGTAGGCGATATGGAGGTCACTTCAGGTAATGCGCTCAACATCTCTCAAGTAGGCGGATTCTCCGCGGTAACGAAAGGCAAACTGACTTACGACGACGCCTCTAAAACGCTAACACTCAAGAACGCAACGATTAAGCTCCCCGCAGAAAGCGAAGCATCGGGATTGGAATTCTTAGGTAATCAAGCCTACACAATCAAATTGGAAGGCAACAATCAAATTCTGACTACGCGCGGCTGGGCTATTCGCGGGCAAAAAGGCGCGCTGAGCGTAAAAGGGCCGGGCAAACTGGTCGTTATTATGTCCGACTCGCTCAAGGGCATTAAGACGCAAGGCGATTTGAGCTTTAGCGACAAGTGTAAAGTGATCGGCGCAATGCCTATTATCACGGAGCAAGCCGGCAAAATATATATCGACGGCGCTTACATCCACGCCAGAAACCGAGATAGCGGCTTTGCAATATCTGCAGAACTCAGCGGCGGTGGCGATTTGGCCGTGCGCAAGGCTAAAGCTTACTATCAAGGTAGGGAGGCAAGCATAGGCACTTACGAAGAAAAAAAAGGACAAACGCCTACGCAATTCCGCACCTTCCTTTATAATACCAAGCCCTGCGATGAGATCATCATTCAGGATCTTGGTCCCGATGGCGTTATCTTTGAAGAAGACTTTGAAAGCGTAACCTTAGACAAGGAAGAGGGTCTCTTCTCTTTTGATATGCCTTATGGTTGGACGACGATTGATGCCGACAAGGATTCAGCTACTTGGGTTACGATTGGCGATGGACGCAATGGAGGCAACTGCGCTACGTCTGCTTCATGGAAGAACAAAGGGCTTACGCCGGACAACTTCCTGATCACGCCGGAACTCTATGGTGCGATGCGCGTCACGTTCTATGCTTGCCCGCAAGACAAGAATGTCGTGGGCGACCACTTTGCCGTTTGCGCCTCTTCTACAGGACGCGAAAAGGACGACTTTACGGTTGTGCAAGAATGGACTACCGGCGAAGAAGCCGCACCCGCACCGGGCGCCCATAGGTTAGACCAAGGCGAGTGGAAACTCTACGATGTCAACTTGCCGGCCGGCACAAAATACATTGCCTTCCGCCACTTTAACACGACAGATAAGTTCCGCGTCAATATTGATGATGTAAAAGTCTACGGCGACTTGACGGGCGTAAGCCACGTAAGCAACGAGGCACCGGTAAGACCGGGCATCTACAGCCTTAGCGGTGTAAAACTCAACGGCAACTTGAATGACCTGCCTAAGGGTATATATATTGTTAACGGCAAAAAGCTGGTGAAGAAATAATCAAATCAATTAATCAGAGGGGGAGCGTCGTGATAGGATCTACCGGCAATCCAAAGCGTACGACGATCTACCACGAAGCTCCCCTTCTCAATACCTAATGCCCCAACCTCCTCGTAGGCAAGGCGCCTAAAAGCGTTTCAAAAGGGAGGTACATTTATATGAAAACATCACACAGACTAAAGTTAGTCGGACTCCTCTCTTGGTGCATAGCGATGATCGCTCTCTCCACCCCGGCGCAAGCACAGACCGAGTACGACATTTGGATTTGCGGCACGCAAGTCACTTCCGAAAACTGCGGCGACCTTTCAGTGATTGAAGGCGTCAACGGAACGGTAACGTATGATCCTACAACGAAAACCTTAACCCTGCAGCGCGCCACCATCAACATTGGCGAAGAGGGGCAGGCCATCTACTCTGAAGTAAACGACTTAATCTTAAAAGTCATTGACACCAACAACGTGACGACGGTAAAGGCATCTGCGCTTTTCATCACCAAGCCGCTGACCATTACAGGCGGGGGTACGCTTAATGCGAAAAGCCAAGACTTCTGCGCCATCTATGCGTGGGGCACAGATCTTACGATCGACGATTGCACGGTAAATGCCTCCAGCGCCGGATATGGCATCACCGGAGATAGCGGTGAGAGTGAAAAACTCACCATTCGCAATGCCGCCGTAACGGCAGAAGGTGAGCAAGAAGGCGCGATCTGCAATTTTCATTCGCTCACGCTTGAAGGCTGCACGCTTACGCAGCCCGCGGGCGCAGCATTCGATGCTTCTCTTAACGGCGTTGCGCTCAATGGAGAATTGGTCAAGCGTGGACTGACGATTGTCAAGGGCACATCAGGCATCCTTCAGCCGACCATCAGCACGACTGCTCCAAAAGGCATCTACACGCTCAACGGCCAAAAGCTTCGCGGCTCATTGCCGGCCCAAGCCAAAGGCTTGTATATCGTCGGCGGAAAGAAAGTCGTAAAGAAATAAGTAAGCAGCAGACGTGTGAATTATCATTCGATTTAGCGCGATGCCAACGGTGCACCACGCTAAGCTACCTAAACAAACAGCGCAACATAGCTCCGAAGATCTTCGGGGCTATTATTATATATAAGTATATAGAGTTCATCATCAAAGTGGACAAACAGAAGAAAAAGCAGCAAAGTCCGCACGAGCAGTAAGAACAGCGACCCCAAATCAGCTTTCTTTTTCGCCCCTGTTTCTTCCCGGTATATTCCAAAGGCTTGGGATTTTTTTCCCAAGGTTGCGGACGTTGATCCGCAACCTTGGTTTTTTTGTCCGCAAGCTTGGAATTTATACGATCGAGCACCACGGACAACCAAACCGCCGCAATCTGCATAGGGATAAGCGCAAGGCTTGAGCCGGTTCCCTGCTGAGCGGAGCAAACTGCAGCTACCGCCGCGCTATGTATAAGCGCGCCTAAAAGCCATGCGAACAAAGCGAGAAAAGAAAGCAGAAAAATGAATGATAAAAACAAGAAATAACGCGCAATCATAAAGAAAGCGTGAAATAAAATAAGGAATTGAAATATTAAATCAAGAAAAACAACTATATTTGCCGTTGTGCGCCTTCACCTAACACGTACAACTCATAAGTAACCACTAAGGCCCGTGCCTCCGATACGACCTTGCTCCCAAAAGGAGTTTCAACAGGGAGGCATATATATCATGTGTAAAACACTACTTAAAAGCACCTTCGCTACTGTTGGCGCACTGTTTCTATCATCTTTTATTCTGCCGCAACAGGCACAAGCACAGACCGAGTATGAACTCAAACTCTGTGGGCGGTATGTAAGCGATGACAACTGCAATGACCTCTCTATAATACCCGGCGTAAAGGGAAAAGTAAAATATGATCCTGAAAGCTACACGCTCACGCTCGAAAATGCAACCATTCACACCACGGAAATGGAAGATGAAGGCTTCGGCATTTGGAATAAAGTGAGCGGCTTAACCATCCACCTCATAGGCAACAATACGATTACGACAGAAAACAGCGGCGGTATCATCAATGGCTACGGCATCGACCTCACCTTTGCGGGCAATGGCAAGCTAACGGTAATCGGCTCTACTACGGCCAAAAAAGACTATCAATATGGTATCGTCAACCGAGGCACAATCACCGTGAGCGACTGCAACTTGGAGGTGAGCGGCGGCGCATATGGCCTCTCTTGCGGCTATTGGATGTTTGAGAATTGCACAGTCCGCGCTAAGGGCGACGGCCACGACCAAGACTCGCACGCAGGTAGCTTTAGCTGGGTATGGGGCGAACTGCCAAAGTTTACCGACTGCGCCATCACCAGTCCTACCGGAGCGAAATGGAAAGACTTCTCAAGCGGCAACACGACCAACTATACCCTCTCCGATGCTGAGGGTAAACCCATCACTGACTGGGTCGTTATTACGCCCAACGGAACGGGCATCAACACGCCGTCTATCTACACGGCTGTTAAGCAAGGCATCTACAGCCTTAGCGGCCAAAAACTGAACGGCACGTTGAAAGATCAAGCCAAAGGGTTGTATATCGTCAACGGCAAGAAAGTTGTAAAGCAATAAGCTGCGCCTTAGAAAAGACGTCAAGGCTCCGCAAGGCACCCAAAGGCAAGCGCCTGGCCCTCATCAAGCGGCGATACGCAAAACTAATTCGACGTATTAGCGGAGAATTTTGATATTTTCTCTACCTTTGCGTATTAAAAGTTAACAACAAAGCGAGAAGACGGCCGCTTAGGCCGCTCTTCTCGCCTTAATTCTTTTTTCTACATGACGCAAAAGACCTTCAATCGTACGCTGATCACAGCTGCGCTGCCCTACGCCAATGGCGGGGTCCACATCGGCCATTTGGCCGGCGTCTATATCCCTTCGGATATTTACGCCCGCTATCTGCGCTTGCGCAACAAGCCGGTCCTCTTCATCTGCGGATCTGATGAGCACGGCGTACCTATAACGATTCGCGCCCGCCGCGAGCATTGCACGCCGCAAGACGTCGTAGATCGCTATCACAAGCTCATTAAAGATTCCTTTGAAGCCTTCGGCATCAGCTTCGATATTTATAGTCGCACGACGAGTGCCGTACACGAAAAGACGGCCACAGAGTTCTTCAAGACGCTCTACGATAAAGGCGAATTTATCGAAAAGGAAAGTGAGCAGTACTACGATGAAGAAGCCAAGACTTTCTTGGCTGACCGCTACATCACGGGAGAATGCCCCCACTGCCACAAGCCCGGCGCTTACGGCGACCAATGCGAGAGCTGCGGCACGGCACTTTCGCCCCTCGAACTCATCAATCCACAATCGGCCATCAGCGGTTCAAAACCTGTTCTGCGCACCACGAAACACTGGTATCTGCCTTTAGACAAACATCAGCCGTGGTTAGAGAAATGGATCTTGGGCGAGCACGCCGATTGGCGCTCCAATGTAACCGGCCAATGCAAGAGTTGGTTTGATATGGGCCTACAACCGCGCGCCGTCAGTCGAGATCTCGATTGGGGCATCCCCGTTCCCATCGAGGGCGCTGAGGGTAAGGTGCTCTACGTTTGGTTTGACGCACCGATTGGTTATATTTCCAATACGCGCGAACTGCTTCCCAACGACTGGGAGACGTGGTGGAAGTCAGATGACACGCGCTTAATCCACTTTATCGGCAAGGATAACATCGTCTTCCACTGCATCGTCTTCCCCGCGATGCTGAAAGCCCACGGCGAATATGTTTTGCCCGACAACGTGCCCTCCAACGAATTTCTGAATCTCGAGGATCGCAAGATTTCGACCTCGCGCAATTGGGCCGTTTGGCTACACGAATATCTCACCGACTTCCCGGACAAGCAGGATGTACTGCGTTATGTGCTCACGGCCAACGCTCCGGAGACGAAGGACAACAACTTTACGTGGAAGGATTTCCAAGCCAGAAACAACAATGAGTTGGTTGCCGTCTACGGAAACTTTGTAAATCGCGCACTCGTCTTGACTCACAAATACTATGGTGGGGAAGTGCCGGCCTGCGGAGCGCTCCTGCCCGAAGACGAAGCTACGATAGCTGAGTTTAAGGACGTAAAAGATAAAGTCGAATACCTGCTCGACCACTTCCGCTTCCGTGATGCGCAGAAGGAGGCTATGAATCTGGCCCGCATCGGCAACAAATATTTGGCCGATGCTGAGCCTTGGAAGGTCATCAAGACGGATCCGGAGCGCGTAAAGACGATTTTATATATTGCACTCCAACTCGTGGCCAATCTGGCTACGGCTTTCGCCCCCTTCCTGCCTTTCAGCAGCGAGCGTCTGCGCCGCATGCTCAAGCTCCAAACGCTCGATTGGAGCAGACTGGGCCAAACGGATCTCCTGCCGGCCGGACACCAAATCGACCAAGCCGGACTCCTCTTCGAAAAGATTGAAGATGAGGTGGTGGCGGCTCAGGTAGAGAAGCTCAAAGCAATGGAAGCAGCCAACGAAGC
>JABZGO010000009.1:0-4983 GCA_015259305.1 Alloprevotella tannerae
AAAGCAGACATACGAAAGATTATCTGCTTTATACGGCTTCTTTTGTTGCGAAACGGAGACGAAAGTACCAAAAGGCCGCCCCGCCGTGTGCGATGATCGCACGCGGCGGGGCGCTTTTATTGATGATAGATAAGACTTGAGCGACGCGGCGGAAAGGCCGCTGCGCCCGAATCAAGGCGACAGAAAAAAACAACAGGGCTGCGTTGACGCCGGTCAGACGTATTTTTCGCCCAGGACGATTTCGGCTGTCTTAAAAAGCTTCGTGGTCGTCGTTGGGGCAAATGACGAGCACATCGCCGTGCTCGGCAATCAGATAGCCGTCGAGCCCGCGAATAACGGCGCGCTTTTCGGCCGGAAGAGAGACGAGATTGCCCTGACTGCCGGCGAAAAAGACTTGCGGGCCGCCCAAGACGGCATTACCGTCGACGTCTTTTGTCGCAGCGCGGTGCAACTCGGGCCAACTACCGATGTCGGCCCAACCAAAACGGCACGCCTGCACAAAGACCCGCTCGCATTTATCTAAGACTACGAGGTCAATAGAGCGGTGATAATTGGTCGGATAGAATTGACGAACGAGGCGAATCTCGCTTTCTTGGGTGAGCGTGGGGCCTTCTTTTTTGATGAGGGCGTCGATTTCAGGCATCAAGGTGTGGAGGGTCTGCACGATGGTGCCGGCGTTCCAAAGATAAAGTCCGGTATTCCAAAGAAACTCGCCTGAATCGACAAATTTTTGGGCATATTCGAGGTCGGGCTTCTCGGTAAACGACTTGACGACATAGAGATCTTGGCCGGCTTCGTCGCCTTTTTGGATATAGCCATAGGCCGAATTGGCGCACTGAGCTTTTACGCCCATCGCCAGCATCGCATCGTGGTTGGCGACAAAGGCTAAACCGGCCTCCATCTCGCTGATGAAAGTGGCTTCATCGCTAATGAGTTGGTCGCAGGGCGTAACTAAAATGTTGGCCTTCGGATCGCGCAGCGAAATGTGGTAAGAGGCCCAGACCGTAGCCGGAGCGGTAGAGAGTTGGACGGGTTCCGAGAGAATATTGTCAGGACTAATGTCGGGCAACTGCTCTTTGACCATCTCTTCATAGCCAAAAAAAGTGGAGATATAAATGTTTTCTGTCGGTATAAATCGAGCTATGCGCTCGTAAGTCTGTGTGAGCAAGGTCTTTCCCGTGCCAAAAAAATCGAGAAACTGCTTCGGTTTGCTCCTTCGGCTAAGCGGCCAGAGCCGCTTTCCCACTCCGCCGGCAAGGAGGATACAATAGTTATGACGTTTTTCCATATGCGTATGACGATCTCTGGTTTTGATTCTGCCGCTAATTTAATTGTTTTGCAAAGAATGAGCAACTATTTTCTGTGGCTTTTACCTGAAAACGGCAAAATAAAGATTTGCGGGGTGCGGATGCAGATTTAGGGCACGCGAAGTGTCGCTTACGCTCCACGCATATTTGACCAACACCGCCAAGAGCTACAGAGGTCGCTTTGATCCTCGAAATGGGGGTACACATTATATATATAGCAGACTATAAAGGAGCGAACGGGAGAAATTTTGAAGCATTGTGCGAGGCTTACGGTCGAACCTTGCCGGCGCGGCATCGCACTCGGCCGGACGGCATTTGGATAGCGTGGCATCGAGGGTAAATCGGCGCAACAGGATGTCGCCTTGTAGCGGAGAAAATCTGTTTCGCTCGATAGTATGCTCCGAGCAAACCATCGTTTGTGGCCGCCAAACCATCGTTTCTCCCCGGCAAACGATGGTTTGCTCTCACCAAACGAAACGCATTGCTGACCCGCGCCGCCACAACCACCTTGACCGACGAAAGAGAAAGGAGCATCAGGCCTTAACTATACCTCCAAAGCAACCGCTTCAAGGTGCGTATTATGAAACGGCGCGCCCGAGTTGTAAAGACTTGAAGCGCGGCATTGCATTGAATAAAACGGCGCCTAAAAGGCCGGAAGCGAAGCAAAGCAATAAGAATACTTATGATCTATTGAATAAGACGTTGCCGGGTGATTTGTTTGACTAATAAATTTATAAATCAAAATTTTTCCGACAGAATAAAGCTGATAGCATCAACAAAATTAAACATTTTAAGAAAACAACGAATCGGCCAAAAAGGAGAACAAGAAATTGCTTTACCACAAATAAGCAGAAAATGTGCAAGATGGCGGTAAAATAATCATTTGAGACACTTTGATATCGAAAAGCTAAATTACGAGACACGAATAGCAATATTAAGTAAAAAAGGGACGCATTGCCGAAGTTGATAGTTGTCCTTTTGTTATATAAAAGAACCGATGCCGCGAAATATTTTTGAGAAATGGTTTGTGCAAATAAAAAAAAGGGTGCATATTTGTACCCTTGTTGAGACGAAGACACAGTTAATCCTTTACAGGTAAAATATTATGGATATAAAAAATGCTTTCGCAGGTACGCTCGAATCGGGGGATATTCTGATTCAGATCGCACCTTCAGAGACAGGAACGCTGCAGGTTGATCTGGAAAGCAGCGTCGCTTTCCAATTCGGGGAGCAAATCAAAAAAGTAATCACAGAGACGCTTACCGACTTGGGCGTAGACAACGCACTGGTTAAAGCAACTGACAAAGGAGCCTTGGATTGCACAATCCGCGCTCGTGTGACGGCGGCTGCGGTACGCGCCACGGGCAAGGACGTATGGGCTTAATGCCGAAAACAAAACATCTATTAGAAGGAATACTATGCAACGACTAAGAAGAACTATGATGTTCGTCCCGGGAAATAATCCGGGAATGATGCAGGATGCTTTTATCTACGGCCCTGACTCAATCATGCTGGACCTTGAAGACTCGGTTACGATGGCCGAAAAAGATGCGGCTCGCCTGTTGGTACATAATGCACTGAAAACAATCGATTACGGCAACACGGAAATGGTTGTGCGTATCAACCCACTCAATACGGCTTATGGAAAGAAAGACGTTGAGGCTGTCGTAAAAGCCGGCGTCCACGTGATCCGTATGCCGAAAACGGAAACAGCTGAAGAGGTGCGCGAGGTAGAACGCGAAATAGAGCGCGTAGAGAAAGAAATCGGCTGCCTCGGCCGCACCAAAATCATGGCTGCCATTGAAAGTACGCTCGGTATCGTAAATGCTTACGAGATTGCCGTGGCTTCAGAGCGTATGATGGGTATCGCCCTTGGCGCAGAAGACTACTGCGCAAACTTGAAGACGCAACGCTCACCGGAAGGAACGGAGTTGCTCTTCGCTCGCCAACAGATTGTCGTAGCTGCACGCGCAGCCGGCATCGACGCGCTTGATACGGTCTACTCTAACTTGAACGATATGGAAACTTTCCGCAAGGAGGTAGAGTTGATCAAGCAATTGGGCTTCGACGGTAAGTCAATCATCAATCCTCGTCAGATTGAAATCGTCAACGAAGTATTTGCTCCGACGGAAAAAGCGATTGAAAAGGCTAAAACGATTATTGCTGCCATTAAAGAAGCTGAAAAGCGCGGTAGCGGCGTAATCGCCGTAAACGGTAAAATGGTGGACCGCCCTGTAGTAATCAGAGCACAACGTACTATCGACTTGGCTCTCGCGTCAGGCATAATTTCTAAGGAGGATTTACAATGAATAAGATAAACGACAGAGCTGCTATGATCGAGGCGGCAGCTGCCAAAATGGGCAAAAAAACATTTGTTGATGATCTTAAGAAAGTCGGCACGCCTCGCTTAGAATATCAAAAGACTTGTTCGAAAGTCGTTACGCTGGAGGAAGCTATCCGCCAAAGCGGCTTGAAAGATGGGATGACGATCTCTTTTCACCACCACTTCCGCGGTGGCGATAAGGTGGTTAACATGGTCGTAGCTAAACTGGCTGAGATGGGCTTCAAGAATCTGCACATCGCAGCTTCAAGTTTGCAGGACGTACACAAACCCTTGATCGAACATATTCGCAACGGTGTAGTCAATCGCTTGTCGACTTCAGGTCTTCGCGGCGAATTGGCCAATGAGATTTCACACGGCTTGATGGATGAGCCCGTCGTATTCCGCTCTCACGGCGACCGCGCAAGTGCTATCAAACGCGGCGACTTGCACATCGACGTAGCTTTCCTCGGCGCTTCTTCTTGCGACCCGTTGGGAAATGCTGCCGGCTATTCTCGCTCTGAGAATCCGAAATCTATTTGCGGTTCACTCGGCTATGCGCTTCCTGATGCTGAATATGCAGATAAGGTTGTGATCATAACGGACGACCTCGTAGACTATCCGAATACGCCTAATTCTATTTCAGAACATAAGGTAGACTTCGTTGTAGAGGTAGAATCAGTAGGCGACTCTTCAAAGATCGCTTCCGGCGCTATTCGCGATACGAAGAACCCACGCGACATCCTTTTGGCACAACAAGCTGCGAAGGTAATCATCAATAGTGGCTACTTCAAAGATGGCTTTTCTATCCAGACGGGTTCCGGCGGTGCATCTTTGGCTGCTGTGAAGTTTATCCGCGAAAGTATGATCGAAAAAGGCATCAAAGCCAGCTATGCGCTCGGTGGTATTACGGCTCATATGGTTAAGATGCACGAAGAGGGACTCATTAAACGCTTGATCGACGTGCAATCTTTCGATAAGGTTGCCGCTGAATCAGTGAAAAACAATGAATTCCACAAGGAAGTTTCGGCTTCTGAATATGCCGCAGCTGACGAGCAAGGCTCTGCAACGCACTATTTGGATATCGTGATCCTTTCTGCTTTGGAGGTAGACGTTGACTTTAATGTGAACGTGCTTGTAGGTAGCGATGGTATCATCCGTGGCGCTATCGGCGGTCACCCTGATACGGCTGCTGACTCTGCTCTATCTATTATTGTATGCCCCTTGCTCCGCGGAAGAATTCCGTGTGTGGTTGATAAGGTGACTACTTTGATTACGCCGGGTGCTACGGTTGACGTTGTCGTAACGGAATACGGCATCGCCGTTAATCCGCGCCGTCCGGAAGTGGCAGAGCGC
>JABZGO010000009.1:4993-19226 GCA_015259305.1 Alloprevotella tannerae
TCGTGCTGCCGGCTTGAAGATTGTCGATTTGAATGATTTGAAAGAACGCGCAGAAAAGATCATTGGCCAACCCGCTGAGTTGCCGTTTGGTGAGAAAGTGGTTGGCGTTGTGATGTATCGTGACAACACGGTACTCGACGTGATCCGTAATATACAGGGATAAAGTTATCCTTTATGGGAGTTACGCTTGACCAACTTCTGGCCAGCCGCGAAAATAGATGGGCAAAACAGCAAGCATTGCTGCAGGAAAACCCTTTAACGACGCTTGTGTGCCTGACGGTCATTATGCCGGGAAGTGTGAAGCGTAATTCCCAATCTCTCATTGTAGCGCGAGCTGCCCTCGAAGCTGTGCGAACGGCTTTTGGCGAACGTCTCCTTCAGATGGAAGAGCTTGATTTGGAAACCGGCTACGAAGCTTATCTGCTGGTCTCCCTCTCGATTCCCGAAGCGAAGACGATAGCTTGCGATGTAGAAGAACAGCATCCACTCGGACGATTATTTGATGTAGATGTAATTCAAAAAGACGGAGCACCCGCCTCGCGCAAAACGATCGGAAGAGTTCCCCGTCGCTGCCTACTTTGCGATCGAGATGCACGCTATTGTATGCGTGATCACAGCCATACGCAAGAAGAAATACACAAACGTATAGACCAACTTGTCGCAGACTATGTCCAACGACTTTGAAATACAAAGTTACCCTTTAACCGTTCGCACAAACCGCGAGCGCGTTACGGCTTTCCTCGCTGCCAACGGGCTGCGCTTGGAGGCGTTGGACTATTATGCCGTAGTGACAGCAGTTGGCGACTATCAGATTCTTGCCGGAGGCGGATTGGACAAAGACATAATTAAATGTATTGCCGTGAGCGATACTTTGAGGGACGAAGGCATTAGCGCTACGCTCGTGTCGCACCTGATGAGTATTGCGATGAGCAGGCAATATGAGGCGGTTAAAGTCTTTACCAAGCCTTCTAATCAAAAGATCTTTGAGAGCCTCGGCTTCCATTTGCTGGCCGAAGCTCCCAAAGCTGTTTTACTCGAGAACGGCTTGAGCGGTTGGCTTACGTATGAGCGCTATCTAAAGAGCCTTCGACGCGAAGGCAAGTCGGGCCTCATCGTGATGAACGCCAACCCTTTCACACGCGGACACCGCTTCCTTATTTCCCAAGCAGCTCGCCAAGTCGACACGCTCATTATAATTCCCGTCAAAGAGGATCGCTCCGAATTCTCTTACGCAGAGCGCAAAGCGATGCTCGAAGCGGGCTGCAGCGACTTAGAGAATGTGATCGTTTGCGAAGGCAGCGACTATAGCATATCCGCAGCGACGTTCCCCACATATTTCCTCAAAGAACTTGATGAAGCTGCCACAACGCAGATGAGCTTAGATCTCAGTCTGTTTGCAAAGCGTATAGCACCCGCCTTGGGAGCAAAAATTCGCTTTGTAGGGAGTGAGCCGCTTGACGTAATGACGCAACGCTACAACGAACTGATGCACGAGCTTCTCCCGCTTGAAGGCATTTCAGTCGTAGAAATAGCGCGTTTAAGCGAAGAGGATCGAGCCATTAGCGCCTCAGCGGTGCGCGCTGCTTTAGCCGAAGGAAAATTTTCCGAAGCAGCGCCAAAAGTTAATCCTACCACGATACCTTACTTGCTGGCCAAACTGGCAACAATGGCCCTGCAAAGCGAATTGGATACAAGTCCGAAGCCCGGTTTAGTAGATACGATTGATGCCGGCGCTCACCAAGATATGGACTACAACTTAATGTGTAGAAGCATTCGGGCGCTCCATCCCCATTTCGTAGCCCTTGCTCAGCTGGGGTATCAAGAAAAGCTGCCCACGTCTGAAGAGATTCGCCGCTTGGGCTTGGAAGCCGAGCGTGAAATGCTTTTGGCCACAAACAACGTCAACACACACAAAGGCGCCCTCTTTGCCATGGGCCTCGTGCTGATTGCGGCCGCACATAATTATTATATACACGATGTCATTCAAGAACAACCCCTGCGCGCAGACATCTGCCGCTTAGCTGCCAACTTCCCCGCTCCGCAAGGCACACACGGCGACGCTGTTCGCCGGCAGTATAACGTTGGCGGCGCATTAGCCCAAGCAGCAGCCGGCTATACTGACTTGTTTGCCGACTGGTTGCCATACCTATGCCAATTAAAGGGCGACACTTTTGCAGCCCACAAAACCCTATTATATATAATGACCACGCTCGACGATACCAACATACTCCACCGCAAGGGAGCGCAAGTAGCGTCCGAGGTCAAAGAAGAAGCCCGAGCGTTGCTGAGCAACTTCTCCGAGGCTGCTCTAATCAAGCTCAATCAGCGATATATCAAAGAAAATATCTCTCCGGGCGGCAGTGCTGATATACTTTCACTCACTTTTTTGCTCAACGCGATATTATCCTAAATCAACATAATATTTCAAATTACTATCATGGTAGAACTAATTAAAGAAGGAGTTTATCTACTCAACGGTTCTGAATTTGCAAAAGATGCAAAGGGTCTTCCCACGCCCGATGAAGCAAGGGAAAATACCATCACTTACAACATCCTGCGTGCACACGATGTAGATGGAAGTAAGGGTAATAAAATGCGAATTAGATTCGACGCAATGATGTCCCACGACATCACTTACGTCGGTATCATACAAACGGCGCGCGCCAGCGGTTTGGAGAAATTCCCCATCCCTTACGCGATGACCAACTGCCACAACTCTTTGTGCGCCGTAGGTGGCACAATCAACGAAGACGACCACATCTTCGGCCTCTCTGCAGCAAAGAAGTATGGCGGCATCTACGTTCCCGCTAACGTTGCCGTAATCCACCAGTTTGCACGCGAAGCAATGGTGAAGTGCGGCAATATGATCTTAGGTTCTGACAGCCACACGCGCTACGGTTCGCTCGGTAATATGGGCGTCGGTGAAGGCGGCGGTGAGCTCGTGAAGCAGCTCCTTTGCAACACTTGGGACATCAACGCACCCGAAGTAGTTTTGGTGTGGCTCGAAGGCGCTCCCCGCAAGGGTGTAGGTCCTCACGACGTAGCCATCTCTTTGGTAAAGGCTGTGTTTGAGAACGGCTTTGTGAAAAACAAAGTGCTCGAATTTGCAGGCCCCGGCGTGAAGAATCTGCCGATCGACTTCCGTAACGGTATCGACATTATGACGACCGAAACGACTTGTCTCTCTTCTATCTGGATCACAGACGAAGAAGTTAAGAAGCACTACGACACACACCGTCGCGGCGAGTTCTACAAAGAATTGCGTCCGGGCGACGTAGCATATTACGACTCAATGATTCGCATTGACCTCTCGAAGCAAGAATCAATGATCGCATTGCCTTATCACCCCTCCAACGCCGTATCTATCCACGAACTCCAAGCCAACCCCGAGGCTGTCTTGCGCGCCGTAGAAGAAGATACCCACAAGCGTTATGGCGATAAAGTACAAATCGATCTCGTTAGCAAAGTGAAGAACGGCAAGATGGTAGCCGACCAAGGCATCATCGCAGGTTGCGCCGGCGGTACGTACGACAACCTCGCAGAAGCAGCAGCTATTATGCGCAACAAGTCAGTCGGCAACGACTACTTCACCATGTCCGCTTATCCCCAATCTGTACCCGTTTACCTCGCTACGACTCGTAACCACATTGCAGAAGTATTGCTCGAAGCAGGCGTTATCATCAAGCCCGCATTCTGCGGTCCTTGCTTCGGCGCAGGCGACGTTCCGTCCAACAACGGCTTCAGCATTCGCCATACGACGCGTAACTTCCCCAACCGCGAAGGTTCTAAACCCGGCCAAGGCCAGATCTCACTCGTGGCATTGATGGACGCACGCTCTATCGCCGCAACGGCAGCTAATGGCGGTGTAATCACGGCAGCTACTGACGTTGAATACACCAACGACTACAAGCCTTACGCTTTCGATCCCACCGTTTACGAGCACCGTATCTACAACGGCTTCGGCAAGGCAGACGCTCAGCAAGAGTTACGCTACGGTCCTAACATCAAAGACTGGCCTAAGATGTATCCGATGGCAGAAAATATGCTCGTAGAGTTGGCAGCCGTTATCCACGACCCCGTTACTACGACTGACGAGTTGATCCCCTCCGGCGAAACGTCAAGCTACCGCTCCAACCCGTTGAAACTTTCTGAGTTCGCCCTCTCTCGCCGCGTACCCGAGTACGTAGGATTGAGCAAGCGCATCCAGAGCGAAGATCTCGAGCGCCGCGCAGGCAAGACGCCCGCCAACGTTCTCGAAGCATTGAAGAAAGTAGGCGCTTCTGCCGACAACACTTCATTCGGCTCTTGCGTATTTGCTAATCGTCCCGGCGATGGTTCAGCACGCGAGCAAGCAGCTTCTTGCCAGAAAGTATTAGGTGGCGACGCAAACATCTGCTACGAATACGCTACGAAGCGCTACCGCAGCAACTGTATCAACTGGGGTATCGTGCCGTTCACGATCGCTAAAGAAACGCCGTTCGATTACAAAGCAGGCGATATGGTATTCATTCCCGGCATCCGCGAAGCAATCCTCACAGGTAAAGAAGAAATCGATGCACAAGTCATCACGGCTGAGGGCGTAACCCCGATCCACCTCTTCTTCACCAACCTGACGGCCGATGAGCGCGACATCTTGGCGCAAGGCTGTCTGATGAATTACTACGCAGCACAACGCAAGAAATAATTTTATCAATTTAACCCATAAGCATTCATTATGAAAAAAATTCAGATGACCACCCCATTGGTAGAGATGGATGGTGATGAAATGACGAGAATCCTTTGGAAGATGATCAAGGACGAACTGATCCTTCCTTTCGTTGACCTCAAAGCAGAATACTACGACTTAGGTTTGCCTTACCGCGATGAAACGCGCGACCAAGTAACTTTCGATTCTGCTGAAGCAACGAAGAAGTACGGCGTAGCTGTAAAGTGCGCTACCATCACGCCGAACCACCAGCGTATGGACGAATACAAACTCCACGAAATGTGGAAGAGCCCCAACGGAACCATCCGTTCTATGCTCGACGGTACGGTATTCCGTGCGCCCATCACGATCCCTTCTATCAAGCCTGCAGTGAAGAGCTGGGAGAAGCCGATCACGATCGCTCGTCATGCATACGGCGACGTTTACAAAGGCGTGGAAATCCGTAACGAAGAAGAAGGCACAGCTAAGCTCGTATTCGAAGGCAAAAGCGGCAAGAAAGAAGAAGTCGTTATCCACGAATTCAAAGGCCCCGGCATCATCCAGGGTATGCACAACACGGATAAATCAATCCGTTCTTTCGCACACTCTTGCTTCAAGTATGCTTTGGACACCAACCAAGACCTCTGGTTCTCTACGAAGGATACTATTTCTAAGAAGTATGACGCACAATTCCGCATCGTCTTCGAAGAAGTATTCCAAGAGTACAAAGAAGAATTCGACAAGCGCGGTTTGGAATACTTCTACACCTTGATCGACGACGCTGTTGCACGCGTAATCCGCAGCAAGGGTGGCTACATCTGGGCTTGTAAGAACTATGATGGCGACGTGATGAGCGATATGGTATCTACCGCATTCGGTTCTCTCGCTATGATGACCAGCGTACTCGTTAGCCCGGACGGCAAATACGAATACGAAGCTGCTCACGGCACCGTAACGCGCCACTACTACAAGCACCTCGCCGGTGAAGAAACTTCTACAAACCCGATGGCTACGATCTTCGCTTGGAGCGGCGCATTCCGCAAGCGTGGTGAACTCGACAACCTCCCCGAGTTGGTTAAATATGCTGACGAACTTGAAGCAGCTTGCTTCGATACGCTCAACGAAGGTATCGTAACGAAGGACCTCGTTAACTTGATGGAAGGCATCACGCCGACTGCTGTTAACTCAGAGAACTTCATCAAGGCTATTCGTCAACGTCTCGAAAAGCGTTTGGCTTAAGCCCTAAACTTTATAGATCGGACGCAACCTGCTTGCGTCCGATTTTTCGTATCTCCCTACACGCAGTCGCCCCGTTTGTCGCAAAACAAATCGGGCGACTGCCGTTTTTGTATCCTGCCAGTCTAAGCGCAAATCGGCCGCATCATCTATTGCGCCACCAGACATCGATTACGAATGGTTACAAACGCATAAAACACGCCTCCACGGCAAAATACCTCCATCATACCTAACCAACACACCACAGAGTCTCACACAATAATATACGCTCGTCAACCCTACGACGATGAAAGACCAACACTAAGGGGTTGCACACAATGTATGCCTGCTTATCCAGGGTTAAGGTACGCTGTGCCTTAACCCTGGCCTGCCCAAAGACCAACCCTAAGGGGTTGTCGTTGCGATTTGTAGCATCGGGGTAGAATTATGCCTACCCCGTCATTGTATAAATGCACATTTGATTTGACCTACTAATCATTCCAAACAAATCTCACTTCCTTCAATCTACAAAATTTCCCATAAAACCTCACAATTACAATACTATAGTTTCGGATGTTAATACGCACCTCCCATTGCCAACCAATTCCGCCTCAAATAACCCCATCGGGGTTAGTCTTTTGGCAGGGCAGGGTTAAGAGGCGAAGCGACTTAACCCTGCCTAATGCGCCCCACCCTTGAGCAACCCCTTAGGGTTGGTCTTTCAAAACAACCGCAAACGGAAATAGGACGAGACCAACGCATAAACAACATAACAAACCTTTCTAATAGCAAACAAATCATTGGAATGAAAATGATATCAGCCCATCATCGCAGTGTACCATCACGAGCGTAAGACCTTTTCATCGTGAGCGTACACCTTTGTTCTCACGAGCGTACACCTTTGTTCTCACGATAAAAAACGCTACCATCACGTGTTGTGTGAATCGAAATAAAGGTCTACTGCTTAAATATCAATGCATGAGCAGCATATAATGAACACAAAACGACAAAACGTCCGCCTCGCGCCCCGAGCATAACCCCCTTAGCAAGCGTTGAACAAGTTTTGAAAACCACACTTGCGCCCCGGTGGCTGACAAGGCCGAAACTGTGGCGCAGGAATCGGATTATAAGCATTGTGAACCAAGCTGATCTCGCCCTTTTCTCAATTATTCTCTGTTAAATAGTATAAAATAGTCAGCAAAAATGATGGTCTATTCAGACGAATACCATAACTTTGCCTTCGATCTATGGTCATCTTGGCCAGTTTTTACAGCCCTTCTAAGTTTAATCTTGGAGGAAAATGAGAAAGAGAGAGCACATAAAGCGAATTTACGCGTGGATGTTATTGCTGACATTCGCTTTTATGCTCACGCTTAAAGGGGCGCACTACCACACGGCAGACTTTCACGCCGACAATCTCGGCAAAATGCAGCAAACAATGGGAGCTACGATTAAAGCATCCTGCGTTGTCTGCGATTTTGTCTTTCAGAAAGCTACGGCTTTCAAACCTACGATTTTTATAAAGCCACTCACATCGATACCACTCAAACGTTTTGTCTTTGTGATGCAGACCGTTTACCGCCAAATCTTGTCGGTAAACACCAATTCTCCACCCTTACGCTAAGTTTATTCTGCTTTCTTGTCGTCTTGCAGCCTTGTCGCTCTTTGCGATGCGGGGCTTGTAAGGCCTAAAAGCTACGATGCGCCGGCCGTTTCCGAACAAGCGAATCACAAGTTGCGTCGGCGGCAGTCGGAAGTCCTTTGCAAGTGGGCAGAATCACCCTTATCGGCGAGTGTCGATAGGAAGCATTCTTCGTAAACTTTTATTATCTCTTATTTTTTACAGATGAACCCTCATAAGTTTCACTACTTTCGGGGCCTATTGCTAATCTGTTTGCTGGCAGCACAAAACGCATTTGCGCAGCAGTCTGACAGTCTTCGCACGACGTCAAAACCGACCATCTTGGTCCTTGACAGCGAAACGCGGCAGCCGATTCAAGACGCCCTTTTATCCTATGCGAAAACTACGATAACGGCAGATTCTACCGGAATAATCCGACTCCCGTCAGTGCCGCGCCGACAGGAAATCTTAAAAATTTCGGCCCTCGGCTATACGACGCAGGCCCTCCATTGGCAGGACTTGACGCTGAGCGGCGGCCAACGCATCGTTGCCTTGCGCCCTTACGCCAATAATCTGCGCGAAGCAGTCGTTAGGGGCACAAAAAACGAAGTCTCGGTCAACGCCGTCGCATCGCAAATCAACAGCCGGACGATCTCCTCTGCTATGGGCCAATCGCTCGCCTCGCTACTCGAAAAGGTAGGCGGCGTAAGTTCGATACAGACCGGCACGAGTACGGCCAAGCCGGTCATACAAGGGATGTATGGCAATCGAATCCTGATGATCAATAACGGCGCGCGGCAGACCGGTCAACAGTGGGGCCTCGATCACGCGCCGGAGATTGACAAAAACAGCAGCGCACGCATCCAAGTGGTTAAAGGTGCGGAGGCTGTGCGCTATGGATCGGAGGCGCTCGGCGGCATCATTA
This sequence comes from Alloprevotella tannerae, assembly GCA_015259305.1. GTDB lineage: Bacteria > Bacteroidota > Bacteroidia > Bacteroidales > Bacteroidaceae > Alloprevotella > Alloprevotella tannerae_B. The sequence continues at coordinate 13,439 of JABZGO010000009.1, forward strand.
TCTTAGAACAAAAACCGCTGCCTTATGGCGAGACGAATATTGGAGGTAGCGTCAGCGGACTCGTAGGCGCGAACGGCCTACGCTACAATGCGGTCGCAACAATCGAAGGTTCGATGCCTTTTCTCCGCGACTTGGCGTGGCGCGTGCAGGGCACGTATCTGAATTCCGGCGATGCGCGGACGGCAGATTACGTCCTGAACAACACGGGTTACAGGGAACAAGACGTAAGTCTGAACCTCGGCTATCGCCACGGCCCACTGCGCCTCGAAACATCGTACAGCCTCTTCGATCATAAGGAAGGCGTGATGATGAGTTCCCAACTGGGTAGCGAAGACTTACTGCGGGAGCGCATCGAAGCAGGACGCCCGACGTACATACTACCGTTTTCGCGCCACATCCTCTATCCTTATCACCGCGTCGTACACCACACGGCCATCGGAAAAGTGTTTTTGGACGGTGGAAAGTGGGGACAGTTCTTCTGGCAGACAGCCTTTCAAAACGACATTCGCAAGGAATTTCGCGTAAGACGAATGAATCTCTCCCACATTCCCGCAGTAAGTATGACGCTGACTTCGTTTCAGAACCAGCTAAAATGGACGAAAGATTACGCCAACTGGCAATCAGAAGCCGGCATCTCGTACTTGCACATTCGCAACAAGAACGAAGCGGGCACGGGCGTGGTTTCGCTCATCCCCAACTACACCGAATACGACGCGGGGGCTTTTCTCATCCAAAAATATCGGAAAGGCATTTGGAGCGGTGAGGCCGGCGTGCGCTTCGATCACCAACAGACGCGCGCAGCGGGCTATGATTACACCGGAAAACTTTATACCGGAGATCACAAATTCAGCAATCTTTCCTACAACTTGGGCTTTCACGTGCAACCATCCAATGCTTTTTCGCTGACGTCCAACCTTGGTTTGGCTTGGCGCGCACCTCACGTTTACGAACTCTACAGTAATGGCAACGAGTTGGGATCTGGAATGTTTGTCGTCGGAGATGCGAGCATGAAGTCGGAGCAAAGCACGAAATGGATCGTATCTGCCGACTACCGGAGCAAGCTTTTTGACCTCAAAGCTGAAGCTTTTGTACAATGGATCAACGGTTATATTTACGACGAGCCTACGCATCAGTTTATAACGGTTATTTCCGGCTCCTATCCGCTTTTCCAATACAAGCAAACCGACGCATTTTTCCGCGGTTTCGATGCTGCTTTCGATTTGCAGCCTCTGAAATTCCTTCATTACCATCTGCAAACGTCGCTGATTTGGGCCAACGAGCGCAAGACGCGGGCTTATTTGCCCTACATTCCCTCTTGGCGCGTGGATCAAGAAATCGGGCTGAGCGACATCAAGTGGGGAAAGACGTCGCCTTGGATCAGTCTGCGCCATCGCTTTGTCGCAAAACAGCGGCGCTTTAATCCGGCCAGCGATTTGGTTAATTTCACGCCGCCGGCCTACCATCTTTTTGGCGTTGAAGCAGGTGCGGAATGGGCTATCGGCGGGCGGCAAAAGCTGCGCCTTTCGCTCACGGTCGACAACCTCTTTAATAAGCTTTACAAGGAGTACACCAACCGCTCGCGTTACTATGCTCACGATATGGGCCGCGATGTTCGCTTGCAGGTCAACTGGCTCTTTTAGACAAAAAACCACATACAATAATCATTTTATAAACACAGAGAATTATGAAACGTAATGCAATCAAACTAATCTCGGCGGCCGTGTTCGCCCTCTTTTTCGCCGTAACTTTTACGGCTTGTAGCAATGATCCTGTCACACCCCCCAATCCTATCAACGAGAAGGGCCACGAAGATCCTACGAAGATGGTGATTGAACTCTACGAATGTCACATGCACGCCGACTGGAACAAGATCGACGTGGAAGGAGGTGCTCATCAGGACCCCGAAACTAAGGCAAAGTATCTGAAAAAGGTGCAAGAAATCACCTTCGAGAACAAGGAAGGCAAAGGCTGGGGCTATGCTGACGGCAGCCGGAAGTCGTTCTTCGTGCGCCAGTCGGCCGATTATCATACCGGCAGCAATTTTACGCCGGCCCCCGTCTATCTTTTGTTCATCAAATATTATGATAAGAAGGGACAACTTATGAACAATCAATTCGTAGAAGGCGGACAGGACAACCTCCATCAGCATTATTTTACCACCTCCAACGCAACTGAGTTGATGACCGGCGCACCTTTGGCCGACGGCACTCAGACTACGAACTACATTGACTATAAATATACGGACACAACGCCTTGGGATAAAACGCACCACAGCGGCGAAGCAGAGATTACGGGCCGCTCCAATCCGATAGGACTCAAAGGCGCGGTGCGTTTCTTAAAGAATCGCGTAAAGTTTGACCTGCGTATACAGCTCTGGCACGCATTCAAAGGCAAGAAAGATCCGGCTGCGAGCGACTTCGACCCGTTCTACAAGCGCTCGGCTTACAGCCAGGCTTTCGGCACTTCGGATATTAACGTCACCGTGCCCATCGTCGTTTACGCAAATCGCGAAGAATACGTTGACGGACTTGAAAGCAGCACGGATGTAAGCAAAGTGCCCGAAAACAGCTACGATGCAGCCGGCAACGCACTCATACAAGCAATCATGAAGGCCTTTGACCTGACTTGGACGGAGGCTTTGACCGACTATCAGAAATTTATTTGGGACGACAGCGATGGCGAATCAGGCCACGTATGGCTCTAATTAAAAGCCTCAGCGCCCCTTGAGCGCTGCCCGACGTAAAGTCGGCCCCGCGTTGCTCTCATTCAGCAGGCAACGGGGGCCGATTTTTTTATGCGCGGCATTGCATTTGCTTTGTACCACACTCCCCTCTGCGACCTTGCTCTCAAGATAAAAAAGGTTTGCGCTCACGAGAAAAAAGGTTTCAGCTCGTGATGAAAAAGGTTTACGCTCACGATAGCAAAAGCTGCAAGAGAGCTGAAAGCCTCAAAGAAAGCCGTGCGGGACCACACGTAGTCAGGACCTTGTGCAAAAAGCGTCGATCAGTAGCCAAATAAATCCGACTTTTGTCAGGCAAACGTCAAGCATTGCAGCCCACATTATACCGTTAGCAGTCGGCGCGGCAAAACCTTGTATTTCAGAAAATCATCATTATCCTCTCACAGTTGACCACGGTGAGCAGCCGGTCGAGCCGAGCGACGCAGGGCAAGGACGGATTCCTTCCCAAAAGGGTACGAAAAACGGGAAGCGCAACTTTCGTTGTCAACTTCCCGCTATTCTGATCCCGCCGGATACGTGGGAGAGAAATGCCTGCGGCACATTCTCTTTCTGATGTTTTAATAGAGCAGTGATGTTTTGTATATTCTCCGCCGGATGCGGATCGACCAGTGTTTGTATCTTGTTTTACGAATTTATTAAGCTTTTGATGACGGCTTCAGTCATATTGCCGGTGACGTTGACTATGTACAAGCGCCCCTGAGTCTTGGTCAGCAGCACAGCCTCTACAATTGTGTCACCCTTTCGGCGCACGTAAATCGTCTTGCCGTCGTAGTCGTTGAAGTGAGCAAAGCGATCGCTGTTCTGCTGAAGCAGACTTTTGGCTTTGTCAAACAAGCCTGACGTCTCGCCGGCGTTTCTATTAGAGACTATGCGCACACTCTTGATGCATTGCAGCGCTTGCTGCGCCTGTCGATCCTTGGACAAGGTCTTCATTGAGAGCATTCGGTTGATCATCGTCGGGCTCACGGTCTGGCAGTAGAGCGAAGTGTTTGTCGCATACAGCTTCAAGTAGTTTTCCGCGAAGTCCGTTTCGACCTGCGCTTGGGCCGCGATGCACATCAACAGGCCGCAAATCAGCAGTAGTATTCTATTCCTCATTGACTATCGGATCTTTTTCCACCTCGGGCGATTGCTCCTTGGTCGAATCGGCGGAGGCGGTGCGCTGAAACATATTCAAGCCGCTTTCTACTACGTGGTAGGCCTGCGCCGGATTGTTGTATGTGTCACTATAATTGTTGGGGTTGTAATCCCAAGCCTCCGTATCGCGATTAAACGACTTCTGCGCGCCGATTCCGACCAACACGACGATGGCCACTGCGGCGGCAGCTTGGAAGAACGGGCGGAAACTGATGCCGCCATTGATGCGGCGAGCTTTTACTCTTAATGTAGGCGATGGCTTTTGCATCTGCTGCGTCGGCTCGTCGGCCTTGGTAGGCTCCGCAATGAGTTTCAGCAAGCGCTCATCGAAGTCGGCACCCAAACCGACAGACTGCTGCGCTTCCTCGTAAGCGAAAAGCGGACGATAGCGCTCCAAAGCAGCGGGCACATCGGGCTGCGCAAAGAAAGTCTTCAGGATAGCTTCCTCGGCCTCCGTGGTTTGCGTCTCCCAATAGCGCTCCAAGAGTTGTTCGATGTACTTATAATCCATAACTTTCTTCTTTTAGATATTGTTTTTTGATGGCTTGGCGGGCGCGGAAGAGGGTTATTTTTACGTTATCTTCCGTTATGCCGAGCGTTTCGGCCACTTCCTTGTAACTTTTCCCCTCGATGTCGCGCAGTTGCATTGCACTTCTCTGCCTTTCGGGCAAGCTATTAAATAATTCGTGCACGCGTCGCAGCTTTTCATCGTGCTCTAATTGCTCCTGAGCGGAAAGCGAGCGATCGGCAGCCTCATACGCTACGTCGAGAGAGAGGTTTTGAGCTTCTTTTTTGTCGTGCCTATCGAGCGCTAAGTTGCGGCAAACAGTCAGACAATAAGCCTCCAGAGAATTCAAACCGCCCAGTTCTTCGCGTTTTGTCCATACGCGTATCAGCGTATCTTGCGTTACGTCCTCCGCTTCGGCTGTATCGAGCGTAATTCTGAGCGCTAAGCGGTACAGTTTGTTCTTAAGCGGGAGCAGATCTTCTCGGAAATCGATTTCTTTCACCGGGTTGTAGTTCTCTTTTTGTGGCCCTCTGTAAAGGAGACGCCTATGAAGCGAAAATGTTACTTGGATTTGGCATTTTTTTTGCGATTTATTTGCTGTCACGTCTTTTCGGCGGGCGGGCAAAGTAGTTCGCGCAGGTTTTTCGGCCGTCATTCCGCCTACTAAATTACCACTATTCATCGAGAAATCGTACTTTTGTAGCGACAACATTTAGATGGGTCAGTCCCAAAGATGGCATTCCTTTTCTTAAAATCCATCTGCCGCGGCGGCCATCGCATTATTATCATATCAACACAAACATGGAAGCATTAGAAGCCCTATTGACGCGCCGCAGTTGCAAATCTTACCGCCCCGAAATGCCCTCGAAAGAGATTTTAGACAAGATCTTGGAGGCCGGCACCTTTGCCCCGACGGGACGCGGCGCACAGGCGCCGATCATCGTCGCCGTCACGAACAAGGAAGTGCGGGATCAGCTCTCACAAATGAACGCTGAGATCCTCGGCACCAAGGCCGACCCGTTTTATGGCGCGCCCGTCGTGCTCGTCGTCTTGGCTGACCGCACGCAGCACACATACATTTACGATGGATCTTCGGTTATGGAGAATCTGCAATTGGCTGCTCACGCGCTCGGCTTGGGCAGTTGCTGGATACATCGCGCCAAGGAAGAATTTGATAGCGAAGCCGGCAAGTCACTGCTCAAATCTTGGGGCATCGAAGGCGATTATGAAGGCATCGGCCATTGCATTGTAGGTTATCCCGACAAGCTCCCGACGACCGAAAAGCCGCGCAAGGCCGACTATATCCGCTACGTGCGATGAGGCGGCCGCATCGGCCGCTCCTTTTGGTGCTTTGCGCGGCGGCCTCACTCCTGTTTGCGCAGAAGAAAACGCCCGCCGCGCAA